>NZ_LQIH01000013.1:0-117804 GCF_001499835.1 Mycolicibacterium novocastrense | reverse complement strand
GTCGGCCCCAAGGAACTCAAGGACAGCGCCGATCTGACGCTGTTCTTGCTCGATCAGGACGGGCCCGAGCCCGATGACACCGAGCGCGCCCGCAAACGCGGGCTCACCAAGGCAAAACAACGCTCCGACGCGATGATCGGGATTTCTGGGACGCTGACACCCGAAGCGTGGGCGGTGTGGGAAGTGATTTTCGCCAAGTACGCCGCACCAGGGATGTGCAATCCCGACGATCCCCAACCCTGCACATCGGGGACCCCGACACAGGCCCAGATCGACAACGACCACCGCAGCCTGGCCCAGCGCCAACACGACGCGATGATCGCCGTCGGGCGCATCGCCTTGATGAGCGGTGAGCTCGGTCAGCTCAACGGGCTGCCGGTGTCGCTCATCATTCGCACCACCCTGAGGGAATTGGAATCACGGGCCGGGGTCGGCACCACCGGCGGCGGCACACTCATGCCGATCGCCGATGTGATCCGGCTGGCCGGCCACGCCAACCACTACCTGGCGGTCTTCGACGACGCGACCGGATCAGCCCTGGATCTGTTCCGCGCCAAGCGCATCGCCACCCCGGCGCAGCGGATCATGCTCATCGCGCGCGATGGCGGCTGCACCAAACCGTGCTGCACTGTGGGCGCCTACGGCTGCCAAGTGCATCACGTGTCGGCCGACTGGTCCAAAGGCGGTAACACCAACGTCGACGAACTCGGACTGGCCTGCGGAACCGACAACCGCAGCGTCGACGAAGACGGCGGCTGGACCACCCGAATGAACGAGCGCTGCGAGGTCGAATGGCTGCCACCACCCGGACTCGACACCGGCCAGGCACGGCTGAACTACTACCACCGACCCGAACGGCTCCTGCGCCCACCCGAAGAACACGAAACCCACAGCCAGACAGTCGACGACGACAACGCTGCGTCGCCCGAACCCGACGATGGCGGCCGGATAGTCGACAACGACACCGCCGCGTCACCCGATGCTGCTGACGACAGCCGAGAAGTCGACAACGACAACGCTGCGTCACCCGAACCCGATGACGACAGCCGGACAGACGACACCGCTACGTCGCCTGAACCCAATGACGGTGGCCGGATAGACGACACCGCTGCGTCGTCCGAACCCGATGACGGCGGCCGGATAGACGACACCGCTGCACCGCCCGAACCTGCTGACGACGGCCAGCCCGGCGAGACCCAATCGAGCGCCGCGACGCCCGTCGACGGTGCCGGTGAACCCGGTGGGCCGGCGCCACCAGGAGATTGGGCGGCCTGAGGGCCGCAGGGCTCGAGCCCCTGACAGGACGACGTCAGCCCTGCGCCTCGACGGCGACCGGCTGCCATTCCTCCCAGGTCTTGAGCCGATTCTCGTAGTCGGCCTTGGCCAACTGCAGCGGTAGATCACCGAAAAACACTCGTAGCGGAGGAGTTTCGGCATCGACGACCTTGAGCAGCGCCCGCGCCGACGCCTGCGGATCGCCGGGCTTGGCCACACGCTGACTGCGGATCCGGTCGGCCTCTTCGTGCACCTCTCGGTAATCCGGCAGCGGCTTCGAGCGCCGAGACGACGAGCCGGCCCAGTCGGTCGAGAAACCACCCGGTTCGATCAGCGTGACGTGCACCCCGAACGGAGCCACCTCCTGCGCCAGCGACTGCGACAACCCCTCCAGGGCCCACTTCGATGCGTGGTAGATACCGACGTTCTGGAACGCGGTGATTCCGCCGATCGACGACACCTGGATGATGTGCCCGCTGCCCTGCGCGCGCAGGTACGGCAGCGCGGCCTGAGTGACCCACAGCGCGCCGAACACGTTCGTCTCGATCTGGTCGCGCGCCTCCTGTTCGGTCACCTCCTCGATGAAGCCGAAATGCCCGTAGCCGGCGTTGTTGACGACGATGTCCAGCCGCCCGAAGTGGTCGTGGGCCTGCTTGACCGCCGCGAAGTCCGCCTCACGATCGGTGACGTCCAACGCCAGGGGCAGCAACGCATCGCCGTATCTCTGACGAGATCGTCCAGTGAGGACACGTCGCGCGCCGTCGCCGCGACCTTGTCACCGCGCTCGAGCGCCGCGATCGTCCACTCGCGTCCAAAGCCCCGCGACGTACCGGTGATGAACCAAACCTTTTCGCTCATGCTCCCTATATCCCCTGTGCACGTCCTCCACATTCCCGCTTCGAGCATCTTCACAGCTACGGTGAAACTCATGGGCCGCGCGACGCTGGAGAAGAACCCACGCGATGTGGCGTCGATGTTCGACGCGGTGGCCCGGCGCTACGACCTGACCAACACCGTGATGTCGCTGGGTCAGGACCGCTTCTGGCGGCGGGCGACGCGGGCGGCATTGCGCATCGGCCCGCAGGACAAGGTGCTCGATCTCGCGGCGGGCACGGCCGTGTCGACCGTCGAACTGGCGACCTCGGGGGCGTGGTGCGTGGCCGCGGACTTCTCGGTCGGCATGCTGGCCGCCGGCGCTTCCCGGGATGTGCCCAAGGTGGCCGGTGACGCCACGCGACTGCCGTTCGACGACGGCGTGTTCGACGCGGTGACGATCAGCTTCGGTCTGCGCAACGTCGTGGACCACGCGGCGGGTCTGCGTGAGATGGCCCGCGTCACCCGCCCCGGAGGACGGCTGGTGGTCTGCGAATTCTCCACGCCGACGAACCGGTTGTTCGCCACGGCGTACAAGGAGTACCTCATGCAGGCGCTTCCGAGAATCGCCCGAGCCGTGTCCTCCAACCCGGAGGCCTACGTCTACCTCGCCGAGTCGATCCGCGCATGGCCCGACCAGACGCAACTGGCCCACCATATCGCCGGCGCCGGTTGGTCCTCGGTGCGCTGGCGAAACCTCACCGGGGGAATCGTGGCGCTGCACGCCGCCACCAAACCCCTGCGCTGACGGCAACATCAGCAGCACGAAACCACTGCAACCCCGGCGTGTCGCGCGCCGTTGTGACGAGAATCACCGTTAACTTATTGCGACGACGGGGGTCCGCGAACAAGGCGGTGGCGGGATGTCGGGTGGGGTCGGATCGCGACGGTTGTCGCGCCGGTCGTTCGTGATGGGAACGGCCACCGCGGCCGCCCTGATGGCGATGCCGCCGACGGCCCGCGCAGCGCCGGGCAAGTCGGTCGCGGTGTTCGGAGCGGGCATCGCAGGGCTCACCGCCGCTCACGAACTCGTCGAGCGCGGCTACGCCGTGACCGTGTACGAGCGCAAGGCGCTCGGTGGCAAGGCCAGATCGATCCCCGTACCCAACTCCGGTTCGACACCGCTGCCCGCCGAACACGGCTTCCGATTCTTCCCCGGCTTCTACCGCAACGTCACCGACACGATGCGGCGAGTTCCGTTCCCCGGCAACCGAAACGGCACCTGGGACAACCTGACCCGCGCGACGTCGTATCTGCACTCCGGGCTCGGACGCCACGACCTGACGATCCCGCTCCCGTTCCCGCTGCCGATGATCCCGAATCCGATCACCCCGAAGGCGTTCATCGACTCCGTCGCGACGGTGTTCGAGACGCTGTTCCAGTTGCCGCCGTGGGAAGCGATCTACGCGGCGCAGAAGCTCGCCGTCTACGTCACCAGCAGCACCGAACGCAAACTCGGGCAATGGGAGAACATGACGTGGGAGGACTACATCGGCGCGAACAGGAAGTCGCCGGAGTACAACCGATACCTCGCCGACGGCATCATCCGCAACCTTGCCGCATCGAAATCCAAAGATGCGAGCGCACATTCGATCGGACTCGTCGGCGAAGCCTCCGTCTGGTCGATCCTGCTCCTCGGAAATGACTCCGACAACAAGGGATTCGACCGCGTACTCAACGGCCCGACCAGCTCGCAGTGGCTCGACCCGTGGGTCGACCACCTGCGTGCGCAGGGTGTGACGTTCCGCGTCGGTGAGGCACTGGCCCGTCTCACCCCCAACGGTAGGCACATCGAGTCCGCGACCGTCGTGAGCACCGGCGGGATGCCACGGCAGGTCACCGCGGACTGGTACGTCTCGGCGATACCGTGTGAAAAGCTCGCCGCGGTGCTCACGCCGGATGTGCTCGAGGCCGACCCGCAGCTGGCCAACATCGCCCTGCTGCGCACGGAGTGGATGAACGGTCTGATGTTCTACCTCAAAGAACGCGTCGACGTCACCAAGGGCCACGTCAACTACGTCGACTCCGGTTGGGCCATCACCTCGATCAGCGAGGAGCAGTTCTGGAAGAAGAGCCTCACGAACTACGGCGACGGCAGCGTCAAAGACTGTCTGTCCGCGATCATCTCGGACTGGACCACACCAGGCAACTTCAATCGTCGAAGCGCGAGGGACTGTACGCCGCAAGAGATCGCCAGGGAGGCCTGGGCCCAGATCAAGGCGCACCTCAACGACACCGACAGGGTCGTCGACGACACCATGCTGCACTCCTGGTTCCTCGACCCCGCGATCATCGACTCCGGCACACCGGATGTGCGCAATGACGAACCGCTGTTCATCCAGGACCCCGGCTCCTGGAACCGTCGCCCCACCGCGGTCACCGGTATCGACAACCTGTTTCTGGCCGGCGAATGGATCAAGACCGACCAGAACGTCACGACCATGGAGGGCGCCAACGAGGGCGGCCGCTACGCCGCCAACGGCGTACTGCAGGCGTCGGGTTACAACGGCGACATGGTGAAGATCGTCGAGTTGTTCCAGGCGCCGTGGTGGGTGCCGTTCAAGAACGCCGACCGGGCTCGTTACCGCGCGGGACTTCCGCACCTGCTGGATATCGTCGACACGAGGTGGCCGACCCGGCGGTAGCGGGAAACCGGGGTCGGTCACCTCGATCGCGCGCTACGGTCTGGGGATGCACGGACGCCTGGTCGACCCGGACTCCACCCTCGCCACCGATCCCCGCTCCGATCCCCGAATGGTCAAGGCCTTCGCGCAGTTCGGTCTCGACGGCCGACTGCCCGCCGCACCGCTGAGCGTGGACGCACCGCTCGAGGACCGCATTGCCTTCGCGACCGTGAGCGAGGAGGGGATGGGCGCGATCCTTGAAGCGTTGGCCAAGGGCCTGCCCGAGGTATCCGGGGTGACCACATCGACGACAACCATTCCCGGCCCCGACGGCAACGACATCACGCTCTACATCAGCCGCCCCGACGACGACGGCGGCCTGATACCCGCCGTCGTTCATCTGCACGGCGGCGGCATGGCGATCGGCAGCGGCGCCGACATCGGCTACATCAAGATCCGTGAATGCCTCGCCGCCACAGGGCTCGTCGTGGTCGGCGTCGAATTCCGCAACTCCGGCGGCAAACTCGGCCCGCACCCGTTCCCTGCCGGTCTCAACGACTGTGCCGCCGCGGTGCGCTGGGTGGCGGCCAATCGCACCGAGCTCGGTGTCAGCCATCTGATCGTGTCGGGGGAGTCCGGCGGCGGAAACCTCACGCTGACCGTCGCGCACAAGGCCAAACGAGAGGGCTGGCTACACGAGATCGCCGGGTGCTACGCGCAGTGCCCTTACATCTCCAACCGCTGGCTCGAAGAGTGCGATGACCTGCCCTCGCTGGCCGAGAACGACGAGTATTTCGTCAGCCGCCACCAACTTGCGCTGTTGGGTTCGATCTACAACCCCGACGGCTCCCATGCCGGCGACGCCACCTGCTGGGCGGCGGTGGCAACGGACGAGGAACTCAACGGCCTTCCGCCGCATGTTATTTCGGTCAACGAATTGGACCCGCTGCGCGACGAGGGTCTCGCCTACTACCGGCGCCTGCTGCGCGCGGGTGTTCCCGCGGTGGGCCGGGTGGTCGCGGGCACCTGTCATGGCGGTGACCTGCTGTGCGGGGCTTATATGCCCGAGGTGTTCGACGCATCCATCCGCGACGTCAGCGGGTTCGCGAAATCGCTCGGCTAGTTAGTCGTCGATATCGATGGCTGCCTGCTGGCCACCGCCAGTCGGTGCGGCGCTGTTGACGGCCGGCAGGGGCGGTTCGGACTTGGCATTCGAGGACGGCTTACCGGTCGCACCCCGGTACGGCGTGCACACGCCGACGAAAGGCACGTCCTGACATGGTCCCTGGGGCAGCGCGGCCGCAATCGAAGCTGAGGACAGTGCGGCAGCGGCGACCGCGATCGCGGCAACAGCCGATCGAACTCTCAGACCGAGCATCGTGGTTCCTTCCGCCGATGCCTACATGAACGCCGCTGTGCACCAGGATAATCCCTGCACGTCGCCGAAAACAGGTCGTCTAGCTGGTCTTACAGTTAGCCCGGTTATGAGTCTCGATCATTGCGGGCGTCCCAAATGCGTTCCGTCTGCGGGCCGACGTCGGGGTCGTGGGTTTGCTGAAAGTTGCGTCCGCCGCGGGCGTAGGTCGCGAGAACCGCTGCGGGGACGTCGGGTTCGAGGATGGGCTCGCGCAGCCAGCGGCACGGCCGCACATGCACCAGGTCGACTGCGGCGGCCTCCTCGGCGTCGTCCCGGCGGTACGGACCATCGATGCGGCCCAACCAGAAAAGCCCGTCGGCATCGCGGGTCCATACGAAGGACCCGTCTTCGGCATCGGCGAATCGGTCCACGCGGCGAGCCAGCCGCTCGCCGAAACCCGCGTCGCCGAAACCGACGAGGCCCAGAGCCAATGCCCGGTCGAGCGATTTCTGGGGGTCGATGTCGTCGCGGCGAGACCGCATCGGGGCCCGGTACACGGCGGTCATCCGCGATATTCTGCCTGTGACATGGAGACGTTCAAGCGCTATCTGATGTTTCAAGCCATGATGTTCGTCTTCGGCATCGTCGGCCCGATATTCCTGATCCTGTACTTCGCGTCCCAACCGGACCCCACCATGCGGTGGGCGTACTGGATCGGATTGTTCATTACGGCCGCAGACGTTCTGATTGCGTTGGGGCTCACGGCTTCTACGCAAACGAATCGGGAACCCGCAGACACCCGCATCGCGGTGAAGCTCCTCGAGCGGCGCCGGCGCGACTAGCTGAACGGCGCCCGTTCGTCGATTCGCCGCGACAGGCGACCTGCGCCGCGCCAGACCCGGGCGGTCCAGTCCTCGTCCTCATCGGTGACGAAGTTGCCCATCACCCGCACCGCGATGTTCATCAGCGTCGCCGACCGCATCGCGAGCGGCCCGGTTGCCGGCAGGAACCGCGGGAACGTCAGCAGCAGCGCGAGCCGCCGGGCCACCGAGAACCCGCGCGCATAGTGCGCCGACAGCACCGCGGGCCACGCCTGCGACAGATCACCGGTGCCCAGCAGTTCGGCGGCCAGCCGGCCGGTTTCGAGACCGTAGTCGATACCTTCGCCGTTGAGCGGGTTCACGCAGGCCGCAGCGTCGCCGATCAACATCCAGTTCTGCCCGGCCACACCCGACACCGCCCCGCCCATCGGCAGCAGCGCCGACAGGCCGGCGCGCGGTTCGCCGACGAAGCCCCACTCCTCACGACGTAGCCCGGTGTAATAGGACATCAGTGGCCGCAGCGCGGCGTCGGCCGGGCGCTTGGCCGTCGCGAGCGCCCCGACGCCGATGTTCACCTCGCCGTTGCCCAGAGGGAAGATCCAGCCGTATCCGGGCAGCACCGCACCTTCCGGCGAGCGCAGCTCCAGGTGCGAGGTGATCCACGGTTCGCTTGCGCGCGGCGTGCCGATGTAGCCGCGGATCGCCACGCCGTACACCGTCTCCTGATGCCATTCGCGGCCCAGCACGCGGCCCAGCGTCGAGCGGGCTCCGTCGGCGACGATCAGCTCGCCGCAACCGATCTCGGCGCCCGAATCGAGTGTCACCGCCGCCACGCGCCCGGAGGCGTCATGGCGCACGTCGACGGCTTTCGCGCCGAGCATCATCTTCGCGCCGTCGTCGACGGCGACCATGCGGATGCGGTCGTCGAGTTCGGTGCGCGGAACCGCGCTCGAGGTCGACGGAAACGACCGTCCCGGCCACTCGATCTCGACGTCCGCCCCGAAGCCGGACATCCGCAGGCCACGATGCCGCACCCGACCGTCCAGCCACGGCCCGAGGCCGAGGCGGCGCATCTCCAGCACGGCGCGCGGAGTCAGCCCGTCGCCGCAGGCCTTGTCGCGGGGGAACTGCACCTTGTCGATGACGAGGACGTCGCGGCCGTTGCGCGCCGCCCACGCGGCGGCGGCCGAACCCGCGGGGCCGGCCCCGACGACGACCACGTCCGCTCGGTTGTCCATGGTTCCCAGTATGTTGGCAGGGTGAGGACGCCAGCGACGGTGGTAGCCGGGGTGGACTTCGGAGATCCCGAATTCGCGCAGGAAGTGCGCGACGGGGTCGCCCGCATCGAAGACCTGATGGCCACTGAGCTCGGCAAAGCCGACGAGTTGATGGCCGAAGCGGTACAACACCTGTTCCAGGCCGGCGGGAAGCGGTTCCGCCCACTGTTCACGGTGCTCTCCGCCCGGCTGGGTCCGGACCCGGATGCCTGGCAGGTCACCGTCGCGGGCGCGGTCATCGAACTGGTGCACCTCGCGACGCTGTACCACGACGACGTGATGGACGAGGCGCAAGTCCGTCGCGGTGCGGACAGCGCCAACGCGCGCTGGGGCAACAACATCGCGATCCTGGCAGGCGACTACCTGTTCGCGACTGCCTCGCGTCTGGTCAGCAGGCTCGGACCCGACGCCGTTCGCATCATCGCCGACACCTTTGCCCAGCTGGTTACCGGCCAGATGCGGGAAACCCGCGGCGCGGCCGAACACGTCGATTCCGTCGAGCACTACCTGAAGGTCGTCTACGAGAAGACCGCATGCCTGATTGCGGCGTCCGGCCGGTTCGGGGCGACATTCTCGGGTGCCGACGAAGAGCAGATCGAGCGGTTGAGCCGGCTGGGCGGCATCGTCGGCACGGCTTTCCAGATCTCCGACGACATCATCGACATCGACAGCGATCCGGACGAGTCCGGCAAGGTGCCGGGCACCGACCTGCGCGAAGGTGTGCACACCCTGCCGGTGCTGTACGCGCTGCGTGACGACGGTCCCGCCGCCGACCGGTTGCGCGAGCTACTGGCCGGACCGGTGGAAAACGACGACGACGTGGCCGAGGCCCTGCGGCTGTTGCGCGGGTCACCGGGTATGACCAGGGCCAAGCAGACCGTCGCGCAGTACGCGGTGCAGGCCCGCGAGGAGCTCTCCCAGCTGCCCGAGGGGCCGGGCCGTCAGGCCCTGGCGACCCTGGTGGATTACACGGTCAACCGGCACGGCTGAGCACCGGAACTTGCGGAGCCCGCCTAAGCGTTGACTCAGCGAAGTCTTTCTTTCCGAAGGAGGAAGCGATGACCTGGCATCCGCACGCGAACACCGCCAAGACGTTCGCTCTGCTGGTGGGGTTCTCGGCGCTGATCGTGTTCATCGCCGCGCTGTTCCGCAATACGGCGCTCATCGGCCTGGCGGTGCTGTTCGCCGTCGGCATGAACGCCTACATGTATTTCAACAGCGACAAGATCGCGCTGCGGGCGATGCACGCGCAGCCCGTCACCGAAATGCAGGCCCCGGTGATGTACCGGATCGTGCGCGAGCTGGCCACCACGGCCCGCCAGCCGATGCCGCGGCTGTACATCAGCGACACCGACGCGCCGAACGCGTTCGCCACCGGCCGCAATCCGCGCAACGCCGCGGTGTGCTGTACGACCGGCATCTTGCAGATCCTCAACGAACGTGAACTGCGGGCGGTGCTCGGGCACGAACTCTCACACGTCTACAACCGCGACATCCTGATCTCGAGCGTCGCCGGCGCGATGGCCGCGGTCATCACCGCGCTCGCCAACATCGCCTACTTTGCGACGATCTTCGGCGGTAACCGCGAGGGCGCCAATCCCTTTGCGATCCTGTTGGTTTCGCTGCTCGGCCCCATCGCGGCGACGGTGATACGGCTGGCTGTGTCGCGGTCGCGGGAGTACCAGGCCGACCAGTCCGGCGCGGAGCTGACGGGCGATCCGCTGGCGTTGGCCAGCGCGCTGCGCAAGATCAGCGCCGGCGTCGAGCAGGCACCGCTGCCGCCCGACCCCAAGCTGGCCGATCAGGCGCACCTGATGATCGCCAACCCGTTCCGCGCGGGCGAGAAGATCGGCAAGCTGTTCTCGACGCACCCGCCGATCGGGGACCGCATCGCCCGCCTGGAGTCGATGGCCGGTCGAGGCCCTGGCTACTACTGACACCTCACCGGTCAGTGGTCTGTCAGCCGCAGTTCGACCATCGGCAGGGCGGTGTTCTCGGTGGTGATCGGTGCGCCCAGGGTCGATTCGAGGACCGGCTTCATCGTCTCCCACGCCCGGCGGTGCCGGTCGACGTAACGGCGCAGCGCAGCATCCGCTTCGTCGGTGCTGAGCGGACGCGCGATCGCGGGCCTCGACAACCGGGTACCGACGGACACCTTCACCCTGGGATCGGCCTGGACGTTCTTGTACCACTGCGCGCGGGTGCCGAAGCCGGAGGCGACGATGTAAGCCTCCGGGTCAGTCCGATCGAGCACCTCGAGCACCACTTGCCGGGTCTGCCCCGACTTCCGGCCGATGTGTTCCAACAACAGGATCCGCGAGCCGAAGATGAACCCGAGGCGTACCCGATACAGCCCGATCGGGGCACGCATCAGCCGACGTGACCGCAGAGCCTTGGTGCCTGCGCCCACCAACACGTCCGAGACTCGGTGAACCAGGTTCAAAAGCGCGCACATCGAGATCCTCCTTCGCTGTGCGTATTTGCCACTCCGTGGGCATGTGGTGTGTGAGCGGCCCACAGAGTCCTTGTCTGAGCGCGTAAAAGGGGAGTAGAACCGACAGTACGGACCAGCCCGACGGACGGCGAACCCCAACGGAAGGGCGGTGGGTCGGTCATGTCGTCAGCGATGTCGTTCGCCTGGCCTGCTCGGTTGGAGCAGCGGGTCGCGCGCATCTGTGCGCGGGCTCAAGATCCGCTCGAACTACTGTCTGCGGTCGCTACCGTCGTCCGGGCAAAGATCTCCTACGCCGCCGCGGGCTGGCTGCTCACCGACCCCGACACTTTGCTCATCACCGGGGTGCATGCCGAGAACGTCACACGTCAGCAGAATCTCGCACTCATCGAATGCGAGTTGACCACCGACGACGTGAACAAGTTCGTCGACCTCGCACGGCGGGAGGTCCCGGCGGCTTCGCTCGGCATCGAGACCGGCGGTGATCTGAGCCGCAGCACGCGTTGGTCGAAGATCTACCAACCCAACGGATACGGCGACGAGATGCGGGGCGTCTTCAGTTCCGGGTCGGCCACCTGGGGGCACTTCTGCCTCACCCGGCGTGCCGAGGACCCGTTCTTCACCGAGGTCGAGGTCGCCACGATGGCGAGGCTCTGCCCGCACGTGGCCAACGGCATCCGGGCGTCCCTCCAGCTCGACGGTAGGCCCGTGCCGTCCGTTCCCACGGCGCCCGCGCTGCTGATACTCGCCGACGACGGCAGCATCGAGTCGATGACACCGCAGGTCAGCGAGTGGCTGGGGCCCGTCGAGGTCGAACGTCTGGAGAGCACCATCGTGCTGCACGAGGTCGCTCACCGGGCGCGCGTTCTCGCCGAAACCGGAGTCGGCGAGCCGGCGATGGCCCGCACCAGGGGCCGCTCCGGTGACTGGCTCGTGGTGCGGGCAGTCCGTCTGGAGCGGGAGGGGGCGGAAACAGGCTGCACCGCAGTGGTTTTGGAGCAGGCGCGCCGTTCGGACATTGCCCCGCTGCTGGTTCACCTGAGCCAGCTGACCCGTCGCGAGAAGGAGGTCACCCAGCTGCTGTTGACCGGCATGTCCACCCGGGAGATCGCCGGCCGGCTGTGGATCACCGCCGAGACGTTGCGCGGTCACATCAAGGCGATCTTCGCCAAGCTAGGTGTGAACAGCCGTCCGGAGCTTGCGGCACTACTCTCGCAAGACCTCGTCCTTCGGCAGTGACTCGCGCAACTTTGGAGCCGCCAGCTGCACGGCAATGTCGTCGGCTACCCGTCTAGCCAACGTTCCAACGAATCTCGTCAGCCCCGGCCGGTACACGTAGCCGACGAAGCGAAGACCTGGCAGTACCTCGGTGCCGCGTCCGTCGCGGGGCATGCCCCGCTGGTCGAGGACATCGAGATGGGAGACCATGGCATCCAGTCCGGTTCGGTACCCGGTGGCCGCGATGATGGCATCGACCTGAACAGAGGTGCCGTCCGCAAGGACCGCTCCGTCGGGTTGGAGTCGGTCGACGGCCGCTACCACGCGAAGCGAGCGATCGCGGATCGCATCGATCACTTGACGATCGACGATTGCAGTGCCCGCGCCGCGGCGCTTGAGTCCAGCGATCGGCCCCTCCGGCGGCTTGCCGAACCCGTAATCGCTCAGATCGCCGATCATTCCGCGCTGCACGGCAAGCAGAATCTTGTCGACGAGACCGGCGGGAAGCCGGAGAAAGAGCGGCATCGGCAGGTCGAAGGGCAGCCGACCGACTTGCCGCAGAAGAATGTTCGGCGGAGTGCGCACCGCCAGCAGTACCTCTGGGCAACCCGAGCGGCTCAAGTCGTGGGCGATCTCGAGCCCGCTGGAACCCGCGCCGGCGACCAACACACGCTGACCGGCGAACCGGTCGGCGTTGCGGTACTCCGCGGTGTGCACGACCCGCCCGACGAAGCCGTTGTCGGCTGCCCAGTCGGGGAGAGCAGGCTGATTGAAGATGCCCGTTGCGACCACGACATGGCGTGTCCTGCGTGGACCGCCGTTGGTGGCAACCTTCCAACCTCCCTCGGGGAGCGGGTCGAGTCGCTGCACGTCGACACCGAGTTCGACGGCAACATGGTGGCGGCCGGCGTAGGTCAGCAGATAGTCGACGTACTGGTCGCGGGTCGGAAACTGACCGAAGCGACGCGGGAACGGGGCGCCGGGCAGAGCCGAATTGCGGCGGCATGTGTTGAAACGCAGGGCGTCGTAGCGACCTGACCAGGCGGCGCCGATCTGCCCGCCACGCTCGACGACGGTCACGTCCACTCCCCGCGCGAGCAATTCGGCGGCGCAGGACAATCCGGCCGGACCGCTGCCGATCACCAGCACGGTGTGCTCGGTTGTCATGGCGGTTCCTCCGTGAGCTTTCGCTGTGGTTACAGCGTCGGCCGAACTCGCGGTTCGCGCCATCCCGCAGGTGGGGGGTCCACCCCTCTGGCCGATGCGGGTAACACCCTGTCGACCTGCGGCGATGTGATTCGTGTGCTGCGAGTATTCCCGCTACCCCTTAGGGTGTGGACCGTGCTGAACAGGGTTTTGATCGGCGTCGTCGGGTCCGCGGGGGCGGCCCTGATCGGCGCGCACGGTATCGCCGCCGCTCAACCGTCCGAGCCGCCGGCGCCACCGGCGCCGAACGTCAACGCGCTCGCGCCGGTGAAGCTGTCGGAGTTCGCGAAGATGGACGGCCACTGGTATGCGTTCAAGACCCCCGACGGATTGACGTGCGTGCTGCAGCGCAACGGCGGCTACGGCTGCAGCGGTGCGATCCCCGCGGCACCGAACGGCGCCAACTTCGTCAGCGGCGGCCCGGGTGTGCCGCAGTTCTCGGCGACGACGGCCGATGTGTTCGCCGTCGTCGGCGACGCCAAGCCGCTGCCGGCCGGTTCGCGAATCAGCTTCCAGACCGTCAGCTGCGGCAGCGACGGCGGCGTGACGACGTGCTCGGACAGCCGAAACCAGTCCGGCTTCGTGTTGAGCCCCGCGGGCAGCCACATCATCAACGGCGGCAGGGACCCGCTGCTGGAGCGGCCCGAGGGCACGAACCCGTTTTTCAACTGAGCTAGAACCCGGCGCCGTGCACCTCGTGCCCGGGCTTCTCGACCATCAGGCCGCGGTAGGCGTCCTCGACGGAGGAGCCGTGGTTGACCACGGCGTCGACCTCGCGGGCGATCGGCATCGAAATCCCGTACTGGTCGGCGAATTCCATGATGACGCTCGCCGCCTTCACACCCTCGGCGACCTGGTTCATCGACGCGATGATCTCGTCGATCGGCTTGCCCGCACCCAACTGCTCACCGACGTGGCGGTTGCGGCTGCGCTGGCTGGTGCAGGTGACGATGAGGTCGCCGATGCCCGCCAGGCCGGCGAATGTGTCGCGGTGCCCGCCGGTCGCCTCGCCGAGTTTGGACATCTCGCGGATCGCACGGGCCATCACCATCGCGCGGGTGTTCTCGCCGATCCCCAGCGAATAGCCCATCCCGACCGCGATCGCATAGACGTTCTTCAACGCCCCGGCCATCTCCACGCCCACCACGTCGTCGGTGGTGTAGGTGCGAAACCGCTTGGTGCGGAACAGTCGTGCCAGATCCGCGGCGAGTTGCTGGTCGGGCATGGCGAGCACCGCGGCGGCGGCGTACCCCTCGGCCACCTCACGCGCGATGTTCGGCCCGGCCAGGATTCCGGCCGGATGCCCGGGCAGCACCTCGGAGACGACCTGGCTCATCCGGAAGTTGGTGCCCTGCTCGAGGCCCTTGACCAGCGATACCACCGGAACCCACGGCCGCAGCTCCTTGGCCAGCTCGGTGAGCACGCCGCGAAAGCCGTGTGACGGAACGCCCATGACGATGACGTCGGCGCATGATGCCGCTTCGGTGAAGTCCGTCGTAGCCTTCAGACCCTCGGGAAGCTCGACCTCATTGCCGAGGTACTTCGAGTTGCGGTGGTTGTCGTTGATGTCATCGGCGGTCTCCTGTGAACGCACCCACTGCAGCGTCGGCCCGCGGCGGGCGCAGATGGACGCCACGGTGGTGCCCCAGGAGCCTCCACCGAGGACGACGACTTTCGGTACACGTTGCGCAGGTGCCATGCCGATCAGGGTAGGTCGGACGGCTGATCTTCACGGGCAGTTCACGAACTGCGGCGGTCAGTCGCCGGCGAGGAAGCCGCGGACGGCGCGCTCCAACACTTGCGTCGCAGTGACCATCGCGTCGATGGAGATGCTCTCGTCGTAAACCGCCCATCCGTCGTCGCCGGGCCCGAAAGTCACCGCGGGGATACCGGCATGGCGGAACCGGATGGTGTCGTTGAACGCGGGTTTGGTGTAGCGGCGGACGGCCTCGCCGGTCACCGCGCGGTAGGCGTCGTCGATCGCGGAGACGAGCGGTTCGGAGGCGGGCACCTCAGCGGTGCCGGCGACGAACGTCGGCCCCGGTACGTAGGTCACCTGGGTCTCGATTCCCGCGGGCGCCAGTTGGCTGATCCGCTGCTGGAAGGCGAGGAGCAACTCTCCGGAGGAGACGCCGGGTCCGATGTTCACCGCGGCTACCCGCGCCACCGCCTCGAGTGGAGTGAATTGCGCCATCCCGGCCTCGCCCGCCGACAGGCCCACCACGGAAATCGGCCAGTCGCCGACCGGGTTCTGGCGGATCTGGGTGAGTGCCTCGGCGAGAAACTGCGCCGGGTTGGCGCCGGTGTCCGGTCGCCAGATGTGGCTCGACGTCCCGCGCGCGACGATGTCGATCAGCGCGTGTCCGGTCTGCGCCGTGGCCAGCGCGATGCCGTGCCGCGCACCGTCGGACCACGCCGTCGGTTCGACGGTGATCGACGCATCGGGTCGCAGCCCGTACTCGTCGACGAGATAACAGGATCCTTCGATGCCGTTGCGTTCCTCGTCGACGGTGAGCGCGACGAGCAGCGTCCCGGTCCTCGGCGGGTCCGCGACGACCCGGCGCGCCGCGGTCAGCAGCGTCGCGAGGTTCGCTCGCGTGTCCGACGTGCCCCGTGCGTAGATGCGCCCATTCAATTCCGTTGCCCGGTAAGGATTATCGGCGCAGACGGTCCAGCGGCTGGGCGGGCCGGAAGGGTAGGTGTCGAGGTGGTCGTTGAGCATCAGTGTTGGACCGGGACCGAATACCTTGGTGGCCAGCACGTTCTGTCGGGTGGGGTGTCTGTCTGCCGACCAGCCTGACGTCGAACCCCCACTCGGTGAGCAGCGCTGCGACCGGTTCGGCGATGCGTGTCTCCTCCGGCGGCCGCGCGGGCCCGTCGAGGCTGTTCTCACACCAGGGTTGGCCCGCGGACACCAAAGTCCTGGTGAGCTCGACCAGTTCGGCCCGGTCGACGGGGGTGACGGTGAGGCTCATGCTGTTTCGCTGCCGATCAGCTGCCGCAGGCCGTCGCGGTCACGCCCCTGTGCAAGTCCGAGGGTGACGAGGAGGCGGGCTCGGTGTGGGGTCAGCCCGGCCGCGAGTACCGCGCCGGTTGCCGCCAACGTGGCGACCCCGCCCGGATATCCGTACCGCGGTGCCACGCGCGCGTCAGGCGCCCGCGTCGTGATCACGACCAGCGTTCCGTCTTCGATCAGGTGTTGTGCGGCCCTGGCCTGGCCGGGTGGCAGGTTGCCTGCGCCGTTGGCGGCGACGACGACTGCGGGCCGCCCGGCTCCCGCGAACCTGAGCCCGGCGCCGTCGTCGCCCAGTGCGGCGAGCACCAGCGGCACCGGCTCGATCGGCGAGTTCGGCGCGCCGTGTGCCGCTCGCCGCGGCGGTGTGCGGAACCATTCGACATGGCCTCCGCCCACCACCCCGATCGGCCCGCGTCCGGGCGCGTCGAACGCGTCGCGTGCCACGCCGGACACCTTGAGGACCTCCCGTGCGGAGAAGATGCGACCGGAGAACACCACGACCGGGTCGATGTCAGCCCCAGAGGACGCGACGGTCAGCGCGTCAGCGAGGTTGGCCGCACCGTCGCTGTCGGGGCGTTCGCCCGCGATCATCGATCCGGTGACGACCACCGGAACCGGCCAGCTCTCGCGGTAGGCCAGCCAGGCCGACACCTCCTCGATCGAATCGGTGCCGGTCGTCACGACTATGCCGCCCACACCCTCAGCGACGAGCGCGCCGACCCGCGTCGCCAGCCGTTCCATCAGCTCGAAGTCGACCTCCGAGCCGCCAACCAGCGCCAGATCCTCGGCCCCGCCGAATCCGTCGACTCTGTCGGCCAGAGCTGTCGCGCCGCGGAAAGGGACAGCGCCAGAGTCGGTCTCGCGCATCGATATCGTGCCGCCGAGCCCGATCAACCGAATGTCACTCACTGGGCGTCACCCTCGAGCGGGGCACGCACAATGATGGCGCCGTAGTCGGGAATCTGGGCGTCGGCCGGAACGCGGCCGATGCTCTGCGCCCACCGGGCGCGGTCGGCGAGGTCGGCAGGCAGCTCGGGACCGAGGGCGGTGTTGAACTGGAACTCGCCGATGACACCTTTGACGAGTTGTTCGTCGAGACCGGTTGCCTCGGCGACAGCGGCCAGCGCGGCGGGATCGCCGTTCGTCAGCGGGGCGTCAGCCTTCTTCACGGCGGCGAGGAACTCGGTGAGTGCGGCCTGGTGGGTGGCGAGCGTGTCGGCGTTGGTGAGGTAAAGGCTGTGCTGGCTGTACTTCTCGGGGCCCTGTAGCTCGACAACGTCGTCGCCGAGCTCGGCGACGGACTTTGCGAGGGCCGGCTGGAACACGGCGACGGCATCGACGCTGCCATTGCCGAGTGCGGTGGGTATCTCGGCCGGGCCCGTCTGCACCAATTGCGCCTCGACACCGGCCTGGTCGAGGAACTTCGTCGCGAAGTAATGCGCGCTGCTGCCGAGCGGCACGGCGATGGTGCGGCCCGAAAGGTCGGGGATCGACGTGATTCCTGCCGAGCGTCGAGCCACGAAACGGCCTTCGGCCCAACGTGATCCGTCGGCGATGATACGCAAATTCGGATTCTTCAGTGCCGCGGCCGACGTCGGGACGTCACCCCCGTTGGCCACGTCGACCGCGCCGCCGGCGAGAGCCTCGAGTGCCGCGGCGCCGGTGGGGAACGGCACCACGTTGATGCTCACTCCGGAATCGGCGAAGTAACCGAGCTTCTCGGCGACGGGGACCTGCGACCAGCAGGGGTCCACCACCCATCCGACCGTCAAAGTGTCTGCGGCCTTGGCAGATTCGGCGCTACTGCAGCCGGTGATGGCGCCGATCGCGGCCAGGACGGTGGCGGCGATGGCGGTGAAGCGTCGTAGGTTCATGTGATCTCCGGGGTTAGACGATGGGGCTGGGGTCGGGACGCAGGAGGTCGTGCAAACGCCTGCGAAGCGGTGCGTAATCGGCGAATTCGGCGACACGGCTGGCGGGCCGCGGACGCGGCAGGGGATTGTCGAGATGGTCGGCGAGGGTGCCGTTCGCTCCCATCACCACGATGGATGAGGCGATCCGGAGAGCCTCGTCGACGTCATGGGTGACGAAGACGATGGTCGTTCCGGTGCGCTCCCACAGGTCGATCACGAGGTCCTGCATCTGCGAGCGGGTCAGTGCGTCGAGCGCACCGAAGGGCTCGTCCATCAACAGAACCTGCGGGCTGTTGGCGAGAGCGCGGGCGATGCCGACGCGCTGGCGCATCCCGCCGGACAGTTCGTGGGGCAGTTTGTTCTCGACATCGCGGGACAACCCGACGGCGTCGAGCAGGGTGCCGATTCGTTGTCGGCGTTGCGCGCGCGGCACTTTCGCCGCACGCAGCGCGAACGAGATGTTTCCGGCGACGGACGTCCACGGAAACAGCACGTCGCGCTGGAAGACGACGCCGCGCTCGCGGCCCGGTCCTGTCACCAAGGCACCGTTGAACGAGACCTGACCCTCGGTCGGCGTGACAAACCCCGCCATGCAGTTGAGCAGCGTCGACTTGCCGCACCCCGACGGCCCCAGCAGCGCGAGGAACGCGCCCGCGTCGACGGTCAGATCGAGATCGTCGAGCGCCCGGTTGCCGGCCGCGTATTCGACCGTGAGACCGGAGATTCCGATGCCGCCCGCCGTCATGACTGTTCCTTGGCCCAGCGGACAAGTCGATGGGTACCGCGGTGGAACAGCTGATCGGCCAGTGCGCCGACGACGCCGAGTGCGATCAGGCAGGCGAAGAGACGGTCCGGCTGGCTGAACAAGCGCGCTTGGTCGAGTCGGAACCCGAGACCTTCGGTCACGCCGGCCTGTTCGGAGGCGACGATGAGGATCAGCGACATCGCGATGCCCTGCCGCAGACCGGTGAGGATGAACGGCAACGCGGCGGGCAGGACCACCGAGGTAAAGACCTGGTGTCGCGGCGCCCCGAGGCACGCCGCGACGCGGAGGTAGTCGTCGCGGGTCGAGGAGATGCCGGCGTGGGTGTTCACCCAGACGGGGAAGAACACGCCGAGGGTGGTGAGGAACAGTTTCGATTCCTCGCCGATGCCGAACCACAGGATGGCCAGCGGTACCAGCGCGATCGCGGGAATCGGTCGGATGACCTGAATGGTGGGTTCGAGCAGTACGCGGGCGACGCGGCTGCGGCCGGTGAGGCTGCCGGTGATGATGGCCAGTGTCGAGCCCAGCAGGAACCCGCTGAGCGCGCGGCGGAAGCTTGCGGCGGCATCCTCGATCAGCGTGCCTTGGGCGTGCATGTCGAGGGTGGCGGCGACGACGTCAGCTGGGGAGGGGAGAAGGGACGGCGAGAAGATCTGCAGGTGGACGAGCAGCGTCCACAGGGCGACGACGCCGAGCAGGCTCAGCCCGGCGAGAAGGCCGAAGAGGTAGCCGCGCGACGATCGGGAAGGGATGGCGGCTTTGCGCGCCCGCGACGCCCGTGGGGTGCGAAGTATCGGCGGTGCCGCCATCGCGCCATCCCTTCGAGCCGGTGACCTGGTTGGCCGGAACGGTAAAGGGAAATCAAGATCGCGGCGCGGGCGTGCGGCCGGGTGCAAGTCGCGTGGGCGCGAATCCGCCACGGGGGGCTGTACACGACCTGCGGGGTCACGGGTAATGCGCCACCGCCGAGCGCGCTAAATAGTTTCAATCAGTTTGATCGAAGCGCGCCCGCCGCCTCATTTTTGCTTCCATGGCTGTGCCGAGGGCCGACGAACGACCCTGGCTGCAGTTTCGGCGCGCCGCCTGGGTCGCTCAGCGGTAGTTGACGAATTGCAGCGCGACGTCGAGGTCGGCCTTCTTGAGCATGGCGATGACGGCCTGCAGATCGTCGCGCTTCTTCGATGAGACCCGCACTTCGTCGCCCTGGATCTGGGCTTTGACGCCCTTGGGGCCCTCGTCGCGGATGAGCTTGGTGATCTTTTTGGCGTTCTCGCTGTCGATGCCCTGCTTGATGGTGCCGCTGACCTTGTAGGTCTTACCCGAGGCCTGCGGTTCGCCGACGTCGAAGGACTTCATCGAGATGTCGCGGCGCACCAGCTTTTCCTTGAACACGTCGATCGCGGCCTTGACGCGTTCCTCGGTCGAGCTGGTGATCGTGATGGTCTCCTCGCCCTGCCAGGCGATGGAGGTGTCGGTGCCGCGGAAGTCGAAGCGGGTGGCCAGCTCCTTGGCGGCCTGGTTCAGGGCGTTGTCGACTTCCTGGCGGTCGACCTTGCTGACGACGTCGAACGATGAATCCGCCATGGGATCGCTCCTCCTTGATGGTCGGGTGACGGTCAGGTGCCGTTTTCGTCTTCAGCCCATCCTCGTTGTACCCTGCTAGTCGCACCAAACCGGGTCGCCCGGAGGTGCACAACACCCAGGCAGGTTGCCCGAGCGGCCAATGGGAGCGGACTGTAAATCCGTCGGCTTACGCCTACGCAGGTTCGAATCCTGCACCTGCCACTCTGCATGTCAGGTCCGCTTTCGCGCGGGCCTGCCTGCCTTTGTGAGCTAGCAAATGAGGCTAGCGGCCTAAGGCAACGCCCGAAGCGCCACGCGGCGCGCCCGCGATCCCTTCAAGGCGGCGAGCGTCTCCTCCGAAGGTGCAGCCACGAGCAGCGCCACGAAATCGTCGAGCAGAGAGCTGACGTGCAATGCATACGACGGAACCGGCAGTCCGAACGCACGGTATCGATGACGGTCGGCGCAAGCGTGCACACACATCGCGGAGACCCTGTGGATCCGCTCCTCCCGGATGGGTCGCGGAATGTGCTTGGTGATGTCGCTGACCCTCTTGACGTACTCCCGATGCGAGCGCTGATGCTCCTCAGGCAGATTGGCGAGCGGACTGACCGACGAGTCGTAGCGCAGCAGCTGCTCCAAGAACGAGACGTAGAAGCAGTTCTCGTCCTCGGCCAACTCGATGAGCGGCAGCTGATGCGCCTCGATGATCGCCCGTAGATCATCGGCGGGAGCCCGGGCGGCCAGCAGCCGGCGTCGCTGAGTCAACTCCTCGAGGCGGTGCAACAGAATCGCTTGTATCAAGCCATCTTTGGACCCGAAGTGGTATTGGACCGCCGACTTGTTGGCCATGCCCGCCTCGGCGCCGATCTGGCGCAGTGGAACGCCGTCCAAGCCGCGCTGCGCGAACAACCGCTCGGCGGTGAGCACCAGCTGCTGCTTCGCCGACGGCTCCACCGGCACAGACGCGGATTTTGACATGACGCCCAGAATCCCACACTGGACGGATTAAGTCTATCGACTTAGAGTTCAGTCGACCGACTCTAAGGGGTGCACATGGCCGACCCGGCATATCAGGACGTGATGCTCGCTGATCCTGTCTTCGGGCCCGTCTGGGAACGACCGGGCCTCAGTAGGCGAGATCGCCGGTTGGTCACGCTCACCTGTGTATGCGCCCTTGAGAGCGTCGACCACATGAACCAGCACATGTACGCCGCACTTGCCAGCGGTGACATCACCTACGACGAGATCCTCGAGTTCGTACTCCAATTCGCCGTCTACTGCGGCTGGCCTCGGGCGTCCGAAGCCGAAGGAGCGGCTCGCAGCCAATGGGCACGGTTGGCCGCCGAGCGCGGTGAGGAGGTCCCCCCGCGGTCCGATCTGCCGGTGGACTCTTTAGGGCCGACCGATCACCACGTCCGCCTCGACGAGGGCGAGAAGTGCTTCGTCGAGGTCAACCTGCTTCCCCCGCCACCGCGCGACTCGCCGTACTTTCAGGCGGGCATCCTCGCGTTCGTCTTCGGCCATCTCTGGCAACGACCCGACCTCGGCCGTCGTGAGCGCCGCCTGATCACCGTCGCCGCCGTCGGAGTGTCGGGCGCGCTCGGGCCGATCTACTCGCATGTCGGCTCGGCGCTGGAGTCGGGTGATATCACCCGTGCGGAGATGAACGAGGTCATCCTGCAGTTCTCCGCCTACAGCGGATTCCCCAAGGGCCGCCTGCTGCAGACGGCCGCCGACGAATCGTGGCGGCGGATCGCGTCCGCCTCGGAAGGAGACTGATGTCGAAGCCACTCGAAGGCAAGGTCGCCTTCATCACCGGTGCCGCCCGAGGGCAGGGCCGCGCGCACGCGGTGCGGTTGGCGCGCGACGGAGCCGACATCATCGGTGTCGACATCTGCGAGGACATCGCGACGATGACGTATCCGAACGCCACGCTCGACGACCTCGAGGAAACCGAACGGCTCGTCGAGAAGGAAGGCCGCCGCATGGTGGCACGCAAAGGCGATGTCCGCAGCTTCCACGACATACAGGCCGCGGTCGACGCCGGCGTCGAGCAGCTCGGCCGTATCGACATCATCATCGCCAACGCCGGAATCGTCCGCCTTGCAGGCGAATCCGACGACTTCATGCAGGACTGGCAGGACGTCATCGATACCAACCTCACCGGCGTCTACCACACCATCCGAGCCGCCCTGCCCGTCATGCGCGACGGCAAGCGCGGCGGGTCGATCGTCATCACCAGCTCCACCGCGGGCCTGAAGGGCACCGCCTCACTCAACGCCAGCGGTAACGCCTACGCGGCTGCGAAGCGAGGCGTGGTGGCGCTGATGCAGAACCTCGCCAACTACCTTGCCCCGGAATGGATCCGCGTCAACACCATCCACCCCACCGGGGTCCTCAGCGGCATGACGCAGAACGACGCGATGAACGCGCTGATGGCACAAGCCGCGGAAGGCGGCCAGAACGCGATCTCCGGCATGGAGAACGCGCTCCCGTTGCCCATCCTTCAGCCCGAGGACGTCGCCAACGCCGTGGCCTTCCTCGTTTCCGAAGAGGCCAAGTTCATCACCGGCATTCAATGGCCGCTCGACGCCGGCTTCACGATCCGGTGAACCTGCAGGACGCCACCGCGGTCATCACCGGCGGAGCCAGCGGCATCGGCCGTGCGACCGCACACTCCCTGGCCGCGCGGGGAGCGCGGGTCGTGATCGCGGATGTCCACGCCCACAACGCCGATGACGCCTCGGCGCAACTGCGAGAGAACGGTTACACGGCCGAGGCGTTCGTATGCGACGTCGGAACCGATCACGCCTTTGCCGACCTTCGCGACTTCGCTCTGGACCGGTTCGGGTCGGTCGACATCGTGATGAACAACGTCGGCGTACTGACCAGCGGTCGACCCGACCATCTGCCGGTCAGTGAGTGGGAGCGGATCATCGATATCAATTTGATGTCCGTCGTGCGCAGCAACGCCGTCTTCCTCCCGCTTCTCATCGCGCAGGGTCACGGCCACATTGTGAACACCGCGTCGTTCGCCGGTCTCTACACGTACTCCTACGACCGGATGCCTTACGCGGCGACGAAGGCCGCGATCGTCCAGATCTCAGAAGGACTCCGGCTTTATCTGCAGCCGCAGGGGGTCGGTGTCACCGTGCTCTGCCCCGGCCCGGTGGCGACCAACATCCTCGCGACGATGCCTCCCACATTCGGTCCCGAGGTCCAAACCGGCTACCCCGGCGAACAATTTGGGATCCTTCTACCAGACGAGGTCGGCGAGCAGGTCGCCGAAGCCATCCTCAACGACACCTTCATGCTGTTCACCGACGATCAGGTTCGCGACGTCCTCGTCGAGCGCGCCTCGGACTGGAACTCCTTTATCGCCAAGCAGACCGAGAAGCTGGCCGAAAGCTGAGGCGACCGCCCCGGCCGCATTCAGCGCCGGGTGATCGCGCGGCTGACCACCTCGGCCACTTCCTGTTCGGTCAGCGCGCTGTCCTCGATCAGCGCGTGTGACAGCACGGTCCGGACGACGACCTCGGCCGCGGCGACCGGCGTCAGGGCGAGTTCGTCCGAAGGCGGTATTGCCTGCGCGACCATCGCCGCCACCGTCTGCACCAGGTTCATTCGGCTGTTGCCGACCGGCAGCCCGGCGTAGAGCAACCAGTGGGGTTCGTGGTCGCGAACGTAGACGAACGCCTGGTGAGTGCGCAGGTAGCGCAGCGCGGTGGTGACGATCGCGGCGGTCTGCGCGGTCGGGTCCGCCTGCGGGTCAAAGGCTGCGACCGTCGCGGCGATCATCGCGCCGATCTCCTGCTCGGCGATCGCGCCCAGCAACCCGTCTTTGTCGCGGAACTCGCGGTAGGCCGTGGCCCGCGAGACGCCGGCACGCTGCGCGACCTCGCGCAAGGTCAGCCGATCGAGGCCGCCCTCGGCGATCAGGTCCAAAGCGGCCCGCACCAGCTGTGCCGACGAACGAGTCCTGGCCACCGACTCTTTCTACCGCAGCACCATTGCGGCCTACCGCAAACTGAGACTAGATTGCCAATTAGTCTCAGTAAAGGAGTGCGCCCGGTGACCCAGACTCCGAGCATGTCGACCGACGGGCCCGCCCTGCCCGAACTCGATCGGTACCTGGCGTCCCTTCCGGTCAGCGAGCGGGACCAGCTGACGGCCCAGCTCGCGGCCCTCAGCGACGCCGACGTCCGAAGCCTCGGCGTCAGCGAGCCGCAACTGGCCGAATACGACTACTCGGTCGACGACATCGACGGAACCATTCCGGCCGACCTCGAAGGCACCCTGTACCGCAACGGGCCCGGCCGCTGGCAGGACCACAGCGGTCGGCCGCTGCACCATCTCTTCGACGGCGATGGCATGCTCTCGGCGTTCACCATCGCCGACGGATCGGTCCACTACAAGAACAGGTACGTGCGGACCAACCACTATCTCGGCAAGACCGGGCTGAACCCTATGGGCACCGCCGCGCCCGGTGGCATCAAGTCCAACATCGGTCGCCTTCCGCCGAACCTGGCCAATACGAACGTCGTTGAACACGCCGGCCGGCTCTACGCGCTCTGGGAAGGTGGACCGCCCCACGAAATCGACCCTGAGACACTGGAGACCACCGGCGTTCGCCGATTCGGCGGTGAGTTGCGGTGGGTGGGTTCGTATTCGGCGCATCCGAGTTTCTGTCCGCGTACCGGCGAGATGTACAACTTCGGCGTCGAGTTCATCCCACGGCCACACCTGCGGATCTATCGCACCGATCCGGCGGGCCGGCTGAAGCACTACCGTTCGGCGCGACTGCCCTACGTCGCCATGGTGCACGACTTCGCGCTCACGGAGAGCCATCTGGTGTTCGTGGTATCGCCGATCATCCCGGCGGCTTTACCGGTGCTGTTGGGGCTCAAGCCGATGGGCGACGCCATGCGGTACCGGCCCGAGAAGGGCAGCGTGTTCGTGTTGGTGCCGCGCGACGGCGGCAAGATCCGCACCATCGAATACGACCCCGTTTTGATGTTCCACCTCAGCAACGCCCACGACGACGGCGGTGACACCGTCATCGACGCAATCACGTACGACGACGGGCGACTCCTGGGGCGGCTCAACCGATTCCATGTGGCGCCCCTCGATGACGCACCCTCGACGTTCATGAGGTACCGCATCACGCGGTCGGGACGTGTCCTGGCCGAACCGCTGTCGGGGCTGCCCTGCGAATTCCCCCGGCACAACGACGCATTCGAGGGCCGCAAGCACCGGTACGCGTACCTCAACACGCGCCACCATCTTGTCTCGTTCTACGACTCGATCACCAGACTCGATCTGAGCGACAATTCCGCGGCGACGTACACCACGCCCGAGGCCGGAAACAGCTTCTGCGAACCGGTATTCGCCGCCAAACCCAACGCGACCACGGAGGACGAC
This sequence comes from Mycolicibacterium novocastrense, assembly GCF_001499835.1. Classification (NCBI taxonomy): domain Bacteria; kingdom Bacillati; phylum Actinomycetota; class Actinomycetes; order Mycobacteriales; family Mycobacteriaceae; genus Mycobacterium; species Mycolicibacterium novocastrense. The sequence goes on along the minus strand of NZ_LQIH01000013.1, from coordinate 92,019 downwards.
GGTTGGGTGCTCTCCGTCGAGTACCAGGCGCGGACGCATAAGTCTCGGCTGGTGATCTTCGACGCAGCGGATATCGCCGCCGGCCCGATCGCCGCCGCCAACCTGCGCCACCACATCCCGCAGGGCTTCCACGGCAACTTCGTCCCGCGGCCCCGGTGACGGTGTGAGGCTTCGGACGGTCCTGACGAACCGGTTATGACGCGGATCGGCGGTCAGGACGCTGCGGGACAGCGACCTTGGCGACCGACTCCATGGCCACCGCAAACCGCGGATAGATGACGGCGGGGCCCACCCAGCGCGCGAGGAAGGTTCGCAGTTCGGTGCCGGTGGGGTGTTTCTTGTTGGTGTCGACGAGGTACGAGTACAGGATCCGCAGCAAGAACTCGGCGAGCTCGCCGAGCGCCTCTTCGTCGAACCCGTTTGCCTCCCAGTCCACCTCGTACCGGTGCAGCATCGATCGGCTGAAGGCCATCGCGGTGTCGGACGACAGCGACGGTGCGAGCTCACCGCGGGACCTCTTACTCAGGATGTAGATGATGCGATCGTCGCGGGACAGGTTCTCGATCGCGAACGCCAGCCCCTCGACTACGGCGGTGACGGCGTCGGTTTCGTCGCCCACGTGATGGGCCAACTGATCGAGGAAGCCGTCGCCGGAGCGCATCACTGTCGCGAGCAGGAGCGCCTCGGTGCCCGGGAAGTAGCGGTACACCGTCTGCCGGGTCACCCCCAGCGACCGCGCGACGTCGGCGATTCGCATGGCCGAGCCGCGCTCGGCGATGATCTCGTCGGCGGCATCGAGGATGCGGCTGATCGCCTCCTCGTCAGAGGCGGGTGTGTTGCCCGACCAGCCATGGCGCCGCGCCACTAGTCGCCCACCTCCGCGCCCTGCATGTCGCGATCCTAGCGGCGGGGTTCGCCAACACCGGCCATGCCGACCGAGTACCAGTGGGCGGCGCTCTTCGGCTCCTCGTCGTATCTGTCGCACCAGCGTTCCGCGAACGGAGGGAGATTTTCGTGGGTCGGGTCATGGTTCGGCCCCTGTGATCGGACCAGGCCGGTCAGCATTGCGATCATCTCCTTCCTGGGCACGCCGGCGTAGGTGGCCTGCCCGGGCTCGGTCATTTGTCGGGCGGCGCGAGCCGCCGCGAGCAAGGACGGCGGTGTCATTCGGTCGGGCAGCAGGCGGCCGTAGTGGCCGCCGTCGGCTGCCGGGACATGCTTTTGGAACCCGCGAGAGACGATCCCGGCGATCTCGCCGAGGTGCACGGCGACGGAGCCGATCGTCCTGGCGCGATAGAGAAAGTCGCCGTGCACGGCGTTATACACCATCAGCGCGGAGCTGCGATGCTCGATCTCCTCGACGAAATGCCAGAGGAACAGCGATGCGACGCGTTCGTCGCCCGGTGCGAACAGCTTGTCCTCGTGGTCGAGGAACACCTTGAAGTAGGGCGTGAAGGTGTTCTCGATCACCGCGGTGTACGCGAGCCGCCACGCCAAAGGTTTTGTGGCAGTGAGGCGGTCGTAGGAGGCGATCACCTCGTCCATCGTCTCCTGCAGGCCCGGCCACCGCCGGACCAGCGCACGGAAGTGGCTCATGTGCGCCGCCGAGTGTTGTGCCTCCTGCCGCAGGTAGGCGTTCGCCTCCTCGGCTTGCCGTGGATCGCGCATCAGCGGGATCGCTTCGCGGGTCGCGTCGACGATGAACTTCTCGAAGCCGGGTGCGAAGAAGGTGATCAGATTGCACTGCATCGCGAACGCCGGCCGCTGCGGGTTCCAGTTGAACGGCACGTCGTCGCCGCCGAGATCGAATCGGACGCGCCGCATCTTCAGGTTGGACATCGTCGTCGGACTCCTCGTCGAGTGGGTCGATCAAATCAGACCATACGTCTTGCGAATTGTGTATTCTTCGCGAATGGGCCGATTGGCGGAATGTGATGCTCTGCTCGGTCAGCCCTTCGACGACCCGGACGATGTGATCCGCGCCGCCGTCGCCGACGCGAGCGTCCCCGCCCTGCTGATGTCGATGGTCCACATGACCGGCGACATGGGCGTGCTCGACGAAATGCCCGGCCCGTATGCGCTCATCGCGATGGACCTGCAGGGTGCGATGAGCGAACCCGACAAGCAGAAGGTACGCGACCGCGCCGTCGAGGTGATCCGCGACTACCGAGACCGCGGATGCCCCGCGCCGTTCGTGCCGGACGCCGAGCAGATGCGGGTGATGCTCAACGTGATCTCGGCGGGCACGGTGACCGAGGAGTTCGTCGACTATGTCGCCGCGGACCTGCGTTTCACCGACGCCGATCAGTGTGGACCGGTGCTGGCATCGACCGCGCAGCAGCGCCACGACTTTCCGGTCGTCGTCATCGGCTGCGGTGAAGCCGGACTGCTGGCCGGCATCAAGCTCAAGGCCGCCGGTGTGCCGTTCACGATCGTCGAGAAGCGGTCCGCGGTCGGCGGCACCTGGCTGGCCAACCGGTATCCGGGCTGCCGTGTGGACATCGCCAGCCAGTACTACACCTATTCGTTCGAACCGACCGACCACTGGCGGCACTACTATGCCGAACAACCCGAGATCCTGCAGTATCTGCAGAACGTCGCCGACAAGTACGGCGTCGTGCCGCACGTGCGCTTCGACACCGCGGTCACCGGCGCGACGTGGGACGAGAACTCGGCAACCTGGCGGGTCACCGTCCGGGGCGCCGACGGGCGAACCGAGGAACTGACCTCACGCGCCGTGATCTGCGCCGTCGGCCAGTTCAGCAACCCGGTGATCCCAGACATCAAGGGCGCCAACACCTTCAGCGGACCGTCCTTCCACACCGCCGACTGGCGTGACGACGTCGATCTGAAAGGCAAGCGGGTCGCCGTCATCGGCGCCGGCGCCAGCGGGTTTCAACTCGTGCCCGCGATCGCGGACCTGACTGAGCATGTCGACGTCTATCAGCGCACCCCGCAGTGGATGGCGCCCAACCCGATGTACCACGACGTCGTTCCCGACGGGGCACGGTGGGCGATGCGGCACCTGCCGTATTACGCGCGGTGGCTGCGGTTCGTGTCGTGGTGGCCGATCGCCGACGCGCTCGACGAACAGGTCCGCATCGACCCGCACTGGGACAACGGCGGCTTGTCGTGCAACGCGTCCAACCACGCCATCCGCGAGATGTTCATTGCGTGGATGCGCAACTTCTGCACCGACGAGGACCTGCTGGAGAAGGTCACACCCAAATACCCGCCTATGGGCAAACGGACGTTGCAGGACAACGGAACCTGGCTCACCACGCTGCAGCGCAACGATGTCGAGTTGGTCACCGACGGCATCGCCGAGATCACGTCCCACGGCGTCATCACCGTCGACGGCGTGCACCGCCGCGCCGATGTGCTGGTGTGGGCCACCGGTTTCGATGTCAACCATCAGCTCGGCCCGATCGATGTGCGCGGTCTCGACGGGCTCGCACTCAACACCGCCTGGGGTGATTCGGCGTACGCGTACCTGGGCGTCACGGTGCCGGGATTCCCGAACTTCTACTGCATGTACGGCCCAGGCACCAACGGCGTCAACGGCGCCAGCATCATCTACAACTCGGAGTGCCAGATGCGCTACATCATGGGCTGCATCGACATGCTGCTGGCCGGCGGGTACGACTCGGCGATGCCGCGGGCGGACGTCTGCGCCGACTACGACCGTCGCAACCAGGAACGTCTCAGCCAGATGGTCTACAGCCACCCTGCAATCTCGAGCAGCTACTACAAGAACGCGTCGGGTGGGTTGCCCACTCTGTACGGGTTCCGCATCTTCGACTACTGGCGATGGACGAGCCACCCCGATCCAGACGACTACGAACTGCGGAGCTCGGACAGGACCGCTGAACTCAGCCGACCTTGAGGTACTCGAGGATGGCGCTGCCGACCACTCGGGGCTGATCGACCTGCAAGAAGTGTCCGGCACCGGGAATCGTGCGCACTCGGCTACCCGGCGGGAGCGCGTCGATGACCCCGTCGAAATAACCGGGCTGGACCGCGCCGTCCTGTTCACCCTGGAGTACGAGCACCGGATGGCTGGGCAGCTTGAACCGGAACCGGTGCAGGCCCGCGTATTGCGCTGCGGGACGGGTGAATCGAACCATGGACCGGTAGTACGACACCGCTGCCTTGCGGTGGGCGAGCGAGGGCAGCGCGTCCAGCGTCGCTGCGACACCGTCGCGCACGTCCACCCCTGGTGGCGACCAATCCCTCCAGAGTCGGGGGATCACCCGGTGCAGCACCCGCTCCGGCACGAACGGCAACTGGAAGAACAGCACGTACCAGCTGCGGCGCAGTTGGATCGCGGCCATCCGCAGATTCTGGCCCAGCCCGCGCCGCGAGTTGTCCATCGCCGCGAGCGGGGGCACCGACATCACGATGTGCTCGGCGAACGGGGAGCCCGGGTAAGCGGCGAGCCCGCTGGCGGTGAACGCGCCCCAATCGTGGCCGATCAGCACCGCGTCGGCCGGTCGGCCGAGGTGCGCGTGCAGGTCGACCATGTCGCACATCAGCGCGCCCAGGTGATAGTCACCGTCGGGCGCGGGTTCCGTCGGGTCATAGCCACGCGTGAACGGCGCGATCACGCGAAAGCCGTTGTCCACCAGTATCGGTGCGAGCGTCCGCCAGCTGTACGCACTGTCCGGGAAGCCGTGCACGCAGATGGCCGGCCTTCCGTCCGCGGCTCCCCAGCTGAGCGCGCTCATCCGCAGCCGCGGGAGATCGAACTCGATGAGTTCCGGATCGGTCATTTCGTGACCATACATTAATTCACATCTGTATTGTGTGGGGTGACGATCGGCGATGAGGAGCACAGGCTCGATGAGCTTCGACGTGGTGATCAAGAACGGCCGGTACTTCGACGGAACAGGCGGTCCGTCGGCTATCCGCAACCTCGGCATCCGCGACGGCCATGTCGCCGTGGTAACCGACGAACCGATCGGCGGCGTCGAGGAGATCGACGCGTGGGGGAAGTGGGTTCTGCCCGGGTTCATCGATATTCACACCCATTACGACGTCGAGGTGCTCAACGGTCCGGGCCTGACCGAGTCGCTTCGCCACGGCGTGACCACGGTGGTGGTCGGATCGTGCTCGCTGTCGACGGTGCATGTCGGCGGCGTCGACGCGGGTGATCTGTTCGGCCGGGTGGAGGCGATACCGCGCGAGCACGTCATCGCCGCCATCGATCGGCATAAGACCTGGTCCACCGCCGAGGAGTACGCCCGGGCCCTCGAGGCGCGGCCCCTCGGGCCGAATATCACGGCGTTCATCGGCCACTCCGACATGCGCACCGCCGTCATGGGGCTCGAGCGCGCGACGACGTACGACGATCAGCCGACGAAGGCAGAACTCGCGCAGATGGAACGGTGGCTCACCGAGGCGCTCGACGCCGGCTTCATCGGCCTGTCCTCCCAACAGCTGCTGTTCGACCGGCTCGACGGCGATGTCTGCCGCTCCCGCACGCTGCCGTCGACCTACGTGAAACGGCGGGAGATGCGTCGGCTCACCCGGCTGGTGCGCCGGCGCGGCCGGGTGCTGCAGAGCGGACCCGACATACAGCATCCGCTGAAGATGGCGGCACAGCTCGTGCGATCGATCGGTGGGGTGCGCCGTCCGTTGAAGATGAGCTTTCTGGCTGCCGCCGACGCCAAGTCGAACCCGATCGGCCACAAGATCCTCACCGGCGCAGCGCGAGTCGTCAACGGGCTCGGCGGCGACTTCCGGTGGCAGCACCTGCCAGTGCCGTTCGAGGTCTACGGCGACGGCATCGATCTGGTGATCTTCGAGGAGCTCGGCGCCGGCGCCGCGGCTCTGCACCTGCGCGACGAGGTGGAACGCGACGAGCTCATACAGGCCGAGGACTATCGACTCCGGTTCCGCAAGGAGTACGACAACAAGTTCAAGATCGGGGCCTGGCACCGGGACTTCTTCGACGCCGACATCGTCGCCTGCCCCGACGAATCATTGGTGGGCAGAACCTTCGGGCAGGTCGGCTTGGACCGCGGTCTGCATCCCGTCGACGCCTTTCTCGACCTCGTGGTCCGGTACGGCAGCGCCCTGCGCTGGCGCACCGTCATCTCCAACCACCGGCCCAGAATCCTGAAGAAACTCGCCGTGGATCCGGGTATTCAGGTCGGTTTTTCCGACGCCGGTGCCCACCTGCGCAACATGGCCTTCTACAACTGCAATCTGCGCCTGCTGCGCCATGTCCAGCAGAGCGCCGAGGCCGGTGCGGAGTTCATGACGGTCGAGCACGCCGTGCACCGACTGACGGGCGAACTGGCCGACTGGTATTCGCTGGACGCGGGCCATCTGCGGGTCGGGGATCGCGCCGACGTGGCCGTGATCGACCCCGCGCACCTGGACGAATCGCTCGACGCCTACGCCGAGGAGACCGTCGATCAGTACGGGGGGCTGAGCCGGATGGTCAACCGCAACGACGACGCGGTCACGGCGGTGCTGGTCGCCGGCCGCACGGTCGTGCGCGACGGCGTCCCGACGGAGCTGGTCGGCACGGTCCGGACCGGTAGCTTCCTGCGCGCCGGCCAGACGATCCCGGCACCGGCCGAGGCGGTAGCGGCCAGTGGGTGACATCGACTACGCGCAGATCGACCCGGAACTGCGACGGATCGCGCGGATCCTGCCGAAAGGTTATGCGCTGCACCGAGGTTTGGCGGTGCCGCGCGCTTTGATGGCGCTCGCCGGGTACACCGGGCGGATGCGCGGCGTCGAAGTGGCCCGCGTGAACAGCGACGTCGCCGTCCGTGTTCACCGTCCGCGCGGTAGCGCGCCGCCCGGTCCGGCGCTGTTGTGGATCCACGGCGGCGGAACCGTGATGGGCTCTGCGGCACAGGAGGATCGGTTCTGCAGGAAGCTGGCCAACTTCACCGACGTGGCGGTCGTCGCGGTGGATCATCGCCTCGCGCCGGAGCATCCATACCCGGCGCCGCTCGAAGACTGTTACACCGCACTGCAATGGCTGACCCGGCAGCCGTGGGTGGATCCGGCGCGGGTCGCCGTCGGCGGGGCCAGCGCGGGCGGCGGATTCGCCGCGGCGGTGGCGCAGCTCGCCCATGACCGCGGCGACGTCGAACTCGCACTGCAGATGCTGGTCTACCCGATGCTCGATGATCGGACCCCTGCGGAGTCCCGGCGCCGGGTGATGTGGACTGCGCGCGACAACCGCACCGCCTGGCAGTGGTACCTCGCCGGTGCCGACCCCGAGGCGGCGGTCCCGGCGCGCCGCGCCGACCTGTCCGGGCTGGCCCCGGCGTGGATCGGCGTCGGGACCCTCGACCTCTTCCACGACGAATGCCGGGCCTACGTGCAGCGGTTACGGGACGCCGGTGTCGACGTCCACGAGGAGATCGCCGATGGCGCGTTCCACGCTTTCGATCTGATCGCCCCGAATGCCTCTGTGTCGCAGCGCTTCTTCGCCAGTCAGGTGCGCGCGCTGCGCGCATCCCTTGTCGACGATCCCGTCCGTTACTGAGGTAATCCCGTGCCACGACAAGAAGCTCTCGAGCTCACCCGCCGCGTCCTGAAGCACTTCGAGAACGACAGCCTTGACATCGCCGATCGGGTGTGGCGCGAGCCGCGCAGCGCCTACGTCGACCGCGACCGTTTCGAGGCCGACATCCGGATGCTGCGCAGCATGCCGCACGTGATCGGCTGGGGAGGCGAGGTCGCCGCCCCCGGCTCGTATGTGACGAAGGATGTGATGGGCACACCCGTTCTGGTGACACGGGCGCAGGACGGTGCGCGGCGCGCGTTCATCAATGGCTGCGCACATCGAGGCGCGCAGGTGGCCGACGGCTGCGGTGCAACGCGAACGCTCACCTGTCCCTATCACGGCTGGACCTACGGCCTGGACGGTCGGCTCAAGGGGGCGCCCGCCCGCACGATGTTCGCCGGAGCAGACCTCGAAGACCGCGGCCTGATCTCGTTACCCATCAGCATGCAGGGTGGGCTTCTGGTCGTGGGACTGTCGGCCGACGTCGATGTGTCGACGGCGCTGGACGGTATCGCGACGCCGTTGTCCGACTACGCCTTTGACCGGGTGTTCCACGTGGAGACCCGGCGCTACGACATCGCATGCAACTGGAAGCTCGCTGTCGACGTGAACTTCGAGGGTTACCACTTTCCCTTCGTCCATGCCGACACCTTGGACCCGTTGGCATCGAACAACTCGGTCTACGACATCTACGGCCGGAATATCCGCTGGGCCTTCCCGTTCCGCGAAATCGTGCAGTACCGAGATCTTTCAGAGGCCGACTGGCCCGACCAGTTCTTCGGCACGGTGGTGTACGGGCTGTTTCCCAGCTGCGTGCTGATCGAGGCACCGGGCACATCGCAGATGCTGCGCGCCTACCCGGGCAGCAACCCGGGCGAGACCGTGGTCTACCTGTCCATCTCGGCACCCGCGGAACCGGTCACCGACGACGAACGCGCCTGGTACAAGATGGGACTCGATGGCGCCGCCCAGGTTCTCGAAGGACAGGACTTTCCGATGGCCGAGGCGTGCCAGCGCGGTCTGACGGCCGGCGTCGACCACGTCGTCTTCGGCCGCAACGAGGCGCTGCTGCACCACCTCGCCGCTATGCGGAACCAAGCGCTGCTGATCTGAGGGATTGCGGGCGGCGAGCGCCCGCTCACCGGTGTAGGACAACGCCACAGCGCCGCAGGTCCTTGACCACTGCCCGCGCGAGGTCCAGTGTTTGGGTAGGTCGACCGATACGCAGGGGAGGGCCGCTGATGAGCATCGACGATGACCCGGTCACCACGCTCGATGACCTGCGCAGTGATTTGGCGCGCCGGCACAAATGGACAGCCACCGGCGGCGCCTCGGTCGACCCGGCCGTCGTCGACGCCGATATGGCGGCGCTCGACCGCGACGGCTATCTCATCTGGGAAAACCTGCTCAGCGCCGACGAGTGCGCGCAGATCAAGGAGACGGTCGCGCCGTGGCTCGCGCACACGGGCCGCAACTCGTTCGAAGGACACCGCACCCAGCGCGTCTACAGCCTGCTGAGCAGGACTCGGGTGTGCGACCGGTTGGTCGACCATCCGCGGGTGTTGGCGGTCCTCGATCGACTGCTGATGGACAACTACCTGCTGTCGGCCCTGCAGGCCATCAACATCCAGCCCGGCGAGACGGCGCAGTTGGCCCACCACGACGACGGCTTCTACCCGATCCCGCGACCACGCGAACCCCTTGCCGCCGCGACCATCTGGGCGATCGACGACTTCACCGCCGACAATGGCGCCACGGTGCTCTACCCCGGCAGTCACCGCTGGGGCAGGCGTCGCCCCGAACCGGGCGACCCCGCGATACCCGTCGTCATGCCCGCCGGTTCCTGCGTCTTCTTCGTCGGCACCCTCTGGCACGGCGGCGGCGCCAACACCACCGACGCCGCGCGACTGGCCGTCACCGCCCAGTACTGCCAGCCGTGGCTGCGGCCGATGGAGGCCTTCACGCTCTCGATATCCCGCGACACCGCGCGCGAGGTCTCCGATGACATCCGCCGCATGATCGGCTACAGCATCCATCCACCGTTCGTCGGCGCCGTCGACGGCCTGCACCCCCTGCGGCTGTTGGAGCAGCCGTAGTCGAAGATTGCACACAGGGATCTGGGCGCTAGGACACGATCCGCGCACCGGTTTCCAGCTGGGCGGTTCCCACTCAGAACGCGTCAGGATCTCCAGGCTCGGTCTCGAGTACCTCACGGTTGAAGATCAACATCTTGGCGAAGTACAGCCCGCCCGCCGACACGACGCCGAGGACGATCAGGTCGGGGACCAGGGAGTCCGAGGGTGACATCAGCGCGACCAACGAGAAAGCCACCCAGACGAGGGCGGCGATCGCCACGGGCACCTCGAAACGGCCCAGCCCGAACGCACCTTCCTTGCGGCCCAGCCGCTTTCGCACCGACAGGTACAGCACCGTGATGGCCCCATAGATCAGCGCCGGCAGGATCGTCGACCCGACAATCAGCTGCAGAAGGGCCTGACCGGGCAGCGCCACCATGAGGACGACACCCACGACGAACATCAACACGGTCGCGGGAATCGGTGTACGGGTGCGCTGGTTGACCCGCCGGAACAGGGTATAGCCGGGAAAGCGTGAATCGCGTGCCATGGCGAAAACGATGCGTGAGCACGAGGCCAGCATCACCATCGCCGCACCGAACATCGCGAACGCGATACCCGACAACAGGATTCGCTCCGTGACGGGCCCCAGCTGACCGCGAATGATCATGGCGACGGGCGATTCGCTGGTGCTGACCTCGGGGATGCTCTTGATCGCGACGGTGAGAATGAAGATGAAGATGAAGCCCAGGACAGCCGACGCGATCACCGAGGAGACGATCGCCCGGGGGACACTGCGGTACGGATCCTTGGCCTCCTCGGCCAGATTGGCCGCCGAGTCGAATCCGACCAGCGTCACCAGTCCCATCACCATCCCCGCCATCAAGCCGCCACCGATCGCGAAGTAGTCGGATGCGCCGGCGGCGACACCCCGCGAGACGACATTGTCGACGGTTCCGCTGCCGCTGTGCACCATCACCGCCCCCAGGACGATCACCAGCACGACGACGATCGTCAACTCGAGTGCGACCGCGGTCGAAGTGACCACGCCGAGCAGTCGGGTCGATGCGATGACGAGCACCGTTTGCATCGCCAGCAGCGCCAGCGTGATCAGCCGGGCGACATCCTCATCCGGTGCGATGCCCAGCAGCGGCATCAGCGCTTGACTGGCGAGCGCGTTGTCCATCGCCACCACTCCGATGGCCAGAAACCAGAACGTCAACCACCCGAAGAACCAACCGACCTTCGGGTTGGCCAATCTCGATGCCCACTGATAGGAGGACCCGCTGAGCGCGATGCGGGCGGCGAACTGCGCGACCACCAAAGCTACGAGCGTCTGCCCGACCGCCGCAACCAACCACAGCCAGATGCCGACGGGTCCCGAACTCTGAAGGACAGCACCATAACTGGCGAAGACACCGACGGCGACCGAGATGAACGCGAACGAGATCGCGAACACCTGAAACGAGCCGAGGCTCCGCTTCAGTTCGGGCGTATAGCCGCATTCCCGAGACTCGTCATCGGCGGACCGACCATGCACGACGTCCTCTGTGGTCATCCGCCCCTCCTGCACTAGATGAACAGTAGGGCACCGAATATTCCATAGACGTCAATTCCGCGCTTATCTTCGCGGCCGGTCGGTACGTTCGTTTCACTGTCCTCAGCCTTCGGAAGGTCGATTCATGACAGCGGTCGCACCGGACGACGAACTTGCCGACGAATTTGTGAGGACTGCGGCTACGAACCGGAGCTCAAACACTCCCTCGGCGCCCGTTCTGACGGTGATCGTGGGCGGGTTGTTCGTCCTCGGTGGGTTGTACTTCGTCAAGCTGCGCATGTTCAGCCGCGACGTCCTGGAGACCGAACCCGGAGAACTCAATGTCTTCAAGCACTGAAGGGTCGACCGAAACGCTGACGGGAGACGTTGTGCGGCCGGGAGATTTGGGCTACGACGCGGCGCGACTCGGCTACAACCACCTGTTCTCTCCGCAACCCGATGCGGTCGTGTTCTGCACGGGCACACAGGATGTGGTCAACGCCGTGGCATGGGCACGACGCAACGGTCTGCCCCTGCGGGTACGTAGCGGACGGCACAGCCTGGAGGGCTGGTCGGCTGTCGACCACGGCCTGGTGATCGATGTGAGCCGGATGAAGTCGACCGCCATCGACGCGGCCTCACAGGTTGCCACCGTCGGCGCCGGACTCACTCAGTTGGAAACGGTCACAGCGCTCGGCGCGACCGGTTTCGCCGCGCCGACGGGAACCGAAGGTACCGTCGGGCTTGTCGGTGCGACCCTCGGCGGCGGCTTCGGTCTGCTCACCCGCCGATACGGTATGGCGTCCGACAATCTGCTCGCGGCGGAGGTCGTCGTGGCTTCGGGCGACGACGGCGCGACGGCGATCATCACCGACGAGCAGAACAACCCCGATCTGTTGTGGGCATTACGCGGCGCCGGCAACGGCAATTTCGGCATTGTCACATCGCTGACCTACCGCATCCATCCCTTGACGCAAGCCATCCATGTCGTGGCGACGTGGTCGGGGCTCGGGCAGCTTCCGCCGGTCTTCGACGCATGGCAGCACAGCGCCCCACACGTCGACGATCGGCTCACCAGCCAGTTGGAGATCCGCCGCGAGGAGATCGTGATGGTCGCGGTACTGACCGACGGGTCCGAGGCCGATGCCAAGCAGATGCTGGCGCCGATCCTCACTGTCGGCAAGCCGCACATCTCGACCGCCGACGCGCGGTGGGCGGATGTCTACGCTGGCTTCCAGATACCACCCGCCGACGAAGCCGCGAACTGGAAGTTCCTGTCGCAGTTCATCTATGAGCCGTATCCGCCGGAAGCCATCGACCTCGTCGCATCGTTCATGTCGAGGGCTCCGACACCGGACTGCAACTATTTCACCAATGCCTTCGGTGGCGCAGTGCGGACAAGTGAGCCGTCCGGTGGTTCCGCGTTCGCGCACCGCGATGCGCTGTTCTACGCCGAACCCGGTGCGGGGTGGGGTGTCCGCGGCGGGGTCTCGGCCTCCGACGATCCGCTGACAGACGGGTGCCTGACGTGGTGCGCCGAGTTCGCGGAAGCACTGACGCCGTACGTAAGTGGCGCCTACGTCAATGTCCCGAATGCCGGTATGCCTGGATGGGAATCGGCGTACTGGGGCGACAATGTGGGGCGGTTGCGCGCGATCAAGGCGAAATACGATCCTCAGAACGTGTTCGCCTTCGAGCAGAGCCTTTCGGTCGACGCCGCCTGACCGGGGGGCGAACGGCAGACATTTCGGTCATGCGGGGCTGAACCGCACTGCAGCGATACCTTCCCGCCGCACCGCCTCTGCGAAATCCTCGACCGACGGAATGCCTCCGTCGCGAAACTTCAGGCCCATGGTCGTCTGCGCACGCCTGGGGCCGTAAGACTGTGCGAGCCGCTGCGCCAAATCGGCCACCACCCCCGGATCGGTGATGAGGTCGCCACGCATCTTCCGCGCCGTGTCTCTGTGCACCACCTCCGCGTCCGCGCCGTCCCGGAAATTGTTCTTCCACACCGTGTTGGCTATCGCGTAGAGTCCGCCGTCGATGTGGTGCGCGCTCACCGGGATCGAGAACTGCCGCCCGGATTTTCGGCCTCTGAAGTTCAGCACCATGAACTGATTACCCAACGGGCCGGCCAGCGGAGTACGCAACAGGAACCGCAGCGACGGGTTGAGAACGCGCATCAGTGCGCCGGGCGGATGCCCGGTGCTCACTGCGGGTATCTGATCTGTCATCCGCTCACGGTATGACGAATCGAGCGATCGCCGACCGGAATGCGCGCTAAAGGCCGCTCAGGTCGCCGCTGCGCAAACCGGGGTATGCCCCTGCCGCAATTTTCCGGGAGCGAAGATTCGCATCATGGCGACGAAGCACTGGGTGCGGGGGCACCATCGGGGTTGTGCCTTTCCCCCCCGACCGCGTCGCCTGCCGCAATACGCGATGATCAGGACAGCCAACGGAGTGTTCATCCGCGAGCGGCACGGAGGCCGACGAGATGTCTGAAGTCAAGTCTGCACCATCGAGTATCGCCGTCCTGACCAGCGGCGGTGACGCTGCTGGCATGAACGCGGCTGTGCGCGCGGTCGTCCTCACCGCTGCCCACCGGGGCATCGACGTGTTCGCTGTTCATGAGGGATATCACGGCCTCGTCACCGGCGGTGACCTCATTCGGCGCATGGAACCGTCTGCCGCCGATGGGATTTTGCACCTGGGCGGCACCGTCATCGGGACCGCTCGATCGAAGCGGTTCAGGACCCGCGAAGGCCGCCGCGAGGCCGCCCGCAACATGGTCGAGCGCGGAATCGACGCGCTCGTGGTGATCGGCGGCGACGGAAGTCTTGCCGGCGCCAACCTGTTCCGTCAGGAGTGGGCCGAGCTGCTCGCTGAACTGGTTGATGCCGGGACTATTACGCAGGACACGGCCGACCAACATCCCTTCCTGAGGCTTGCTGGTCTGGTTGGATCGATCGACAACGACATGTCGGGCACCGACATGACGGTCGGCGCTGACACCGCCTTGCACCGGATCATCGACGCATTGGACGCCCTGCACAGCACGGCGGCCAGCCACCAGCGCACATTCGTGGTCGAAGTGATGGGACGCAATTGCGGCTACCTCGCGCTGATGTCATCGCTGGCCACGGCGGCGAGTTGGGTCCTCATCCCGGAGCACCCGCCGAGCGCGGACTGGCGTGCGCAGATGTGTCGGGACATCAAGGCCGGCCGCTCCATCGGTCGTCGCCACAGCGTGGTCGTGGTCGCAGAGGGTGCGCGCGACCGGGACGGCATTCCGATCACCGCGGAGCAGGTTCGGACGCTGCTGGAGGACGAGCTCGGTGAGGACGTCAGAGTCACCGTGCTGGGGCATGTGCAACGTGGCGGCGTACCAAGCGCTTTCGACCGATACCTGGCCACGCAGTTCGGCTATCGCGCTGTGGAACGGCTGTTCGCCGACGAGCCACACGGACCCGCCCAGCTGATCGGGTTGCAGGGGAACCGGGTGATCACCTCGCCGCTGATGGAATGCGTCGCGCGCACGCAAGAGGTTGCCGAACGCGTGAAGTCACATGACTACGACGGCACGATGAAGCTGCGCGGCGGGAGTTTCGGAGAGTCATACCGGATTCTGCAGACGATCCAGCAGGCCGCGCCGCGAAACGACCCGGACCGAGGCTGTCGGATCGCGGTGGTACACGGCGGCGGACCGGCGCCTGGGATGAACGCTGCCGTGCGCGTCGCCGTTCGGATCGGTCTCGACCGGGGTTACACGATCCTTGCGGCCAACAACGGATTTGTTGGACTACGCGACGGTGACGTTCACGAGATGGGCTGGATGGACGTCAGCGGCTGGGTGTCGGAGGGAGGCGCCGAGATCGGCACCAATCGCTACGTTCCCGGGGCCGGTGCCATCGCTCAGATCGCCGAACAGATTGCGGCCCAACGAATCAACGGGCTCCTCGTGGCCGGCGGGTGGGCCGGCTACCGGGCCGCGTACGAGCTGCAGCGGCACCGGGACGAATACCCTGCTCTCGACATCCCGATCGTGTGTATGCCGATGACCATCAACAACGATGTGCCCGGAACCGAGTTGAGCATCGGCAGCGACACGGCGCTCAACAGCATTGTCGCCGATGTCGACAAGATACGGCGGTCAGCGGTCGCTACCCGGCGAGTCTTCGTAGTCGAAGTGATGGGCCACGACTGCGGGTTTCTCGCTCTGGTCGGCGGGTTGGCCACCGGCGCCGACCGGATCTACCTACCGGAAGACGGCATCACACTGGACGGCCTCACCGCCGATGTCCACGCCCTCACGGCCAGGTTCCGAGGTGGTAAGAGGGTTGGTTTGATTGTCCGCAGCGAAGGTTCCGATCGCGTCTACACCACGGAGTTCATCACGTCGCTGTTCCAAAAGGAAGGCGGAGGCCTGTTCGACGCCCGGGCGGAAACCCTCGGCCACGCCCAGGAAGGTGGCAACCCCTCGCCGTTCGACCGGATACAGACAACCATCATGACCGCACGCTGTATGGAATTCCTCTCCGAGCAGCTCGAAGCCGGCGGGCGGGCCAGCGCCATGATCGGATTCCAATCCGGCACACTGCGATTCACCGACCTCACTAGTTACCCGACGCTGATCGAGGAGAACGCACAGCGGCCCGCCGAGCAGCGCTGGATGGACAACCGTGACCTCGCCCTCGTCATGCGAGGCTGAGCCGACCGAACCGGAGGCGGGTATGGGAGAGCGCGACCTGTCGGTGGACTTCTACCGAGTGTCGGCGATAGGCCTTGTCGTGGTGGGGCATTGGCTCGTGGCCAACGCCACCTATTCCGACGGCGAGTTCGGCATGCTCAACGTGCTCGAGGAGATGCCGTGGACCCAGTGGCTGACGCTGTTCACCGTCGGCGCGGCCTTGGTCACGCTCACACCTGCCGATCGCGAAAGAACCACCGGCGGACGGTGAGTCGACTCCCAGCAAGCACGGCCAAGATCACGGCGAGCACCAAGGCCGGGCCCACGATCCACACGGGCCGGGTGAGCCACCACGCCGCAGTCGGCTCGCTCGACAATACGAATCCCGCTCGCTCATATAGCCACAAGAACACCACGAGCGCGGTCATGTGCCAGGTGAAGACGGGCATGGTCACGCCGTTGGCCGCCACCACCGCCCGCCAGGGTCCGCGGCGCTGCAGCCAGGCGTTGAGCCGAGGCCGGCCGAGCATCACCAGCCCGAGCTGGAAGGTGGCGAGCGCCGCGATCGGTGCCGTTGTCGGGAACATGTTGCTGGTGTCCTCGCCCTGCACGGCGACCATCGACCGCGAGTAGGGCCCGAACGTGGTCAGGACGACCAGTCCGGTGAAACCCGCAGCGGCCACCGCGGCTGCGAGTCGGCGGCCGCCGGCAATCAGCGTTCCGTCCCGCCAGAAGTAGCCGAGCTGGTGGCAGAACAGCCATACGCAGGCCGAACCGACCAGGCCCGGGGCCGGCCCGCCCCAATCCAGGCCGAGCCGCAGGAAATCGCAACCGAGGACCAGCGCGGCCAGGACCGCCAATACCCGCCAGCCCCAAGCCTGATGCAGGCGGGCCGTCAGCGGTACGGCGGCGACGACCCCGGCGTAGACGCCGATGAACCACAAGGGGACGAACACGACGATGCCCCACTCGAGTACACCGCGCCGACCGGTGGCCTGCACGATGAGATCGAAGACCAGCCAGACCGCCAGGAACGGTACGAGTGGTGTCAGCAGCCGTCGCATCCGCGCCCCGAGGAACTTCGCCGCACCGCCGCCCGCCCGGGTGACCGCCTCCCAACCCGCGAGGTTGGCGTAGCCGCCGACGAAGAAGAACACGGGCATCACCTGCAGCACCCACGTCGCCATCCATTTGCCCGGTACGTAGCCGATCGGATTGGGCATGACGAGCGCATAGTCGCCGTCCCAGTGGGTGATCGAAAGCGACCAATGCCACAGGACGACGACGCAGATGCTCGCCGCCCGTAAGAAGTCGACGACTCGATCGCGGCTGGCGGGTGTCGCGTCGACCAGCGCGTCGAGATCGGGCAGACCGCTTCGTCGGTTGTCGATCTTCGCCTCCACTTCCGATGTGACTACAGACCCAGCGACGTCTGCGCCTGCTTCAGGGTTGCCGCAGACGCCCGCAGGCCCGCGAGTTCGGGCTCCGAGAGGGACAGCTCGAGTACCTGACCGGCGCCCGCGGCGGTCACGACCGTCGGCAGTGACAGGCACACATCGCTGATCCCGTATACGCCGTTCTGCACGGTCGACACCGGCAGCACGCGGTGCTGGTCACCCAGGATCGCCTCGACGATTCGCGCGGTCGACAACCCGATGGCCAGGCTGGTCGCGCCCTTTCCGGCGATGATCTCGTAGGCGGCGTTGACGACGTCCGCCGAGATCTGGTTGCGCGTGGCTTCGTCGAACACCGCCGCGCCGCCGATGCGGAAATGCTCGGCAGGCACACCGCCGATCGACACGGTCGACCACAACGAGATCTGCGAGTCGCCGTGTTCGCCGACGATGTATCCGTGCACATTGGCGATGGCCAGATCGGCGCGCTCGGCAATGAGATAGCGAAACCTGCTGGAATCCAACACGGTCCCGGATCCGAAGATCCGTCCCGAGGGGATGTCGACTGAACGAACCGCCGCATAGGTGACGATGTCGACCGGATTGGTGACCAAGATGATGATCGCGTCGGGCGAGTGCTCGAGCAGTTGCGGGGTCAACGCCTGGGCCATCGCTACATTGCTGGTCGCGAGGTCCAGCCGGCTCTGGCCCTCATGCTGTTTGGCGCCGGCCGTGACGATCACGACCTTGGAACCGGCGGTGACGCCGACGTCGTCAGAACCGTTGATCGGGCAGTGCGGAACGAATTGGCTGCCGTGGTTCAGATCGAGCACTTCGGCGCGGAGCTTCTTGGCGTCGATGTCGTAGAGGCTCAGAGATCCCGCAGATCCGCGAATCAGGCAGGCATAGGCGATCGCGGTACCGACACCGCCCATACCGACGATGCTGACCTTAGTGGACCGTCCCCTCAATGACTCCGTCATAGCTCCATAGTTCGACGATGTCGCGTCGCGCGCGACGGTTCGGGCAGATTCGTCACCCAAGTGGCCACCACAACGGGATCACCACCATCGCGACCACGAACCACGCCATCATCGTGACAATGCCGAGCCGCCAGTAGTCGCTGAAACGATAACCACCAGGATGCATCACGATCATATTGGCCGGTGTCGCAATCGGAGTGAGTAACGATGCCGCTCCTGCGAGCGCCACCAGAATCAGCGTCGCCTGTACCGAGACACCGCTGTCGACCGCGGCCGCCACCGCGATCGGTATCACGACCAACACCGTGGCGACATTCGAGATGAACTGGCCGAGAAGCGCGGTGAGCACGAACAGCAGGCTCAGCAGTAAATATGGGCTGTGGCTTCCCACCACGTCGACGATCGGCGTGGCGATCTGCTCTGCGGCCCCGCTGGTCTGGATCGCCGTGGACAGCGGGATGAGCGCGCCGATGACGATGATCGTCTGCCACGGGATCGCGCGGTACACCAGGTCTGTCCGCACCACGCGCAACGCCACCATGGCCAGTGCAGCCAGCAAGGCCGCCCCGCCGGCGGCACGATCCCGGTCACGAGCAAAACGACCATCGCCGCAAGCACAGCAAGCGCTCGGGGCGCCGAGCGGTCCAGCGCGACGGTCTGCCGCCGTACGTCCTCGGTCGAATCGACGACCAGCATGCCGGAGGCGGTCAACCGGTCGATCGCGGACCATTGGCCACGCACCAGGATGGTGTCACCTTGGGACAGCTCGACGACACGTGCGTCGGCGTCGGCGTTCATTCGATGCACCGACAAAACGGTGACCCCGGCAACGGATAGTCCGGGAAAAGCCTTTGCGCCCAACCAGTTTGATCGAGGGGGGATCACCAGCTCCGCGAGTCCGCTGTCGCGGCCCAGCAGGTCGTCGTCGGGCCGGGTCACCACGTGCTCGATCGAGCAACCGGCGTGGTCGGCGAACGCGGCGACGATCTCGTCATCGCCTTCGACGACGAGCACGTCCCCGGGTTCCAGCCGGTGATGGTCGTCGGCGATCCGACCGCCGTGTGTCTGGGTGGTCACCAAGGTCAGCTGGTCACCGGCTGACGAGCCGGTGCCTGCGCCGTGCGCGGCGACGAGATCGCGCGCCGGCACTCTGACCGCTGCCGACCGCTCACCGACCGTCAACCGGAACAGGCGACGGTCCAAACCCCAATGGTCGACGATGCGCGGTAGGTAGTCACTGAAATCGCTGGGCAAGGTCGTCGACTCGCGGTCGGGCAGAAGCCGAGGGCCGAAAGCCACAGCCACCAGGATGGTCACCAGCACCAGCGGGACCCCGACGAGCGCGAACTCGAAATAGCCGAACCCGGGCCCCCCATAGGCGCGTGAGGCGTCGTAAACCAGCACATTGACCGGACTGCCGCCGAGCGTCAGCAGCGCTCCCGCGCTACAGCCGAATGCCAACGGGATCAACACCTTTGACGGTGGGATCCGGGCGCGGCGCGCCACCGCGGTAGTGACCGGTACCAACGCCGCGGCGGCACCGTTAACGGTGATGATTGCGCTGACCACTGCACCCAGCGCCAACACGGTGCTCACCAACCGGGTGTAAGCCCGTCCCGCCAATCGGGCCAGCGTCCCGCTGACCCAGGCCGTGACCCCGGACGCCTCCAGACCCTCGCTGACGACGAACAGTGATGCGATGAACACGATCACCGCGTCGCCGAACCCACTAAAGAGTGTTCTCGTGTCGATCAGTCCGGTGAAGTACAAAGTCAACGCGACACCGATCGCGACCACCTCGACCGGAAGCCGGTTCCAGATGAACAATGCGACGGCGACGCCGACGATCACCAGGCTCAGTGTGGCGTCGGACATGTGACCGTCTGGCTCGTGCCGGTTGTGGGGCGCTGACCGGCGATCGTCTCGGATCCGGCTTCGGTGGTGTCGGGGTCGATCAGTTCGGCGTGATGCACGATGTGTCGATTATCCCGACAATCACGTCAACGCGCCGCGAATTGCGCGAGCCGCCAGGCCCTCGGAGCTGCATCGACTCCCGAACCGGTCATGCTACGGCCGGGTGATGACGATAATGGCGCCATGACAACCCCTGCCGACCTTCGGGTTTCTCCCTGGGAATTGCGGTGGTCCGGCTTTGAGCTCGACTCGTTGCCCGACATCGAATCGATATTCGCCTTGTCGAACGGCCACATCGGGTTGCGTGGAACCCTCGACGAGGGTGAGCCGCTGGGTACACCCGGTACCTACTTGAACGGGTTCTACGAGAATCACGAATTGCCCTATGCCGAAGGCGGATACGGCTACCCCGAAGACGGCCAGACCGTCGTGAATGTGACCGACGGGAAGATCATTCAACTGTTCGTTCAGGATTCGCCGATGGACATGCGCTACGGCAGAGTGATCGAACACGAATACAGTCTGGATCTCCGCGCGGGCACACTGCGCCGCAACACCGTATGGGCCTCCCAGACAGGGCGGTGCGTACGGGTCAAGTCGGAGCGGCTGGTCTCCTTCGCCCAACGCGCCGTCGCCGCGATCCGCTACGAGGTCGAGCCGCTGGACTCGATGTTGGAACTGGTCGTGCAATCCGATCTGCTGGCCAACGAGGCGGTCGCGACCCCTGGTGACGACCCTCGGCTGGCGGCGGCACTGGATCGACCCCTGATTGCGAATTTCGCTGCGGCGACCGACAAGTCGGCAGTGCTGGTTCATCACACCAGGCGCTCGGGATTACGTGTGGCCGCCGGAATGGATCATCAGCTCGATGACATCCCGGGAAGCTCATGCGATATTCGGGCCGAAGAAGACCTCGCGCGGATGACCGTTGCCGTCGACCTGCCCAAGGGTCAGGTGCTGCGGATGACGAAGTTCCTCGCGTACGGATGGTCGAGCAGGCGCTCCACGCCGGCATTGCGCGCGCAGGTGGACGCCGGACTTGCGGCGGCAAAGCAGACCGGATGGGACAACCTGCTCAGACGGCAACGCGAGTACCTCGACTCCTTCTGGTCCCACGCAGACATCGAGATCGACGGGGATCCAGAACTCCAACACGCGATCCGGTTCGCGCTGTTTCAAGTGCTCCAGGCCGGCGCCCGAGGGGAGAGTCGACCCATATCGGCGAAGGGCCTGACGGGTACCGGCTACGGCGGGCACGCGTTCTGGGATACCGAGACCTACGTGCTGCCCGTGCTGACCCACACCATGCCGTAGGCGGCTGCGGCCGCTCTGCGCTGGCGGCATTCGACACTGGAGAAGGCTCAACGGCGCGCTGATGAACTCGCGCACAGCGGAGCCATGTTTCCGTGGCGGACGATCGACGGTGAAGAATGTTCCGGCTACTGGCCGGCGGGCACGGCGGCGGTCCACGTGACGGCCGACATCGCCTACGCGACGGCACAATACATCGCGGCGACCGGAGATCAGCAGTTCGAAAACGATTGCGGTGTGGAACTTCTCGTCGAAACCGCCCGCCTGTGGGTGAGCCTGGGCCACCATGATTCCACCGGGCAGTTCCGCATCGACGGCGTCACCGGACCCGACGAATACACGGCGCTGGTCGACAACAACCTGTTCACCAACCTCATGGCGCAGCACAATCTGACCGAAGCCGCCGATGTGTGTGAGAGGTGCCCGGCGGTCGCCCGCAGTCTCGGGGTCAGTGCCGAAGAAACCGCCCAATGGCGGGTCGCGGCGTCCAACATGGTGGTGCCGTTCAATCCCGATCTGGGAGTGCACGAGCAGTCGGAGAGCTTCACCCGGATGGCGCTGTGGGACTATGCCGCGACGTCTGCCACCGACTATCCACTTCTGCTGCACTATCCGTACTTCGAGCTGTATCGCACTCAGGTGATCAAGCAGGCGGACCTCACGCTGGCGATGTATCTGCGGGGTGACGCCTTCACCGAGGAAGAGAAGCTCCGCAACTTCGAGTACTACGAAGCGTTGACCGTCCGTGACTCGTCCTTGTCGGCTTCCGCGCAGGGGGTGATCGCCGCAGAGGTCGGCTACCTGCAGCTCGCTTACGATTACCTCGTCGAAACCGCATTCATCGATCTGCACAATCTGCACGGCAATGTCTCCAGCGGTCTGCATATCGCCGCGCTCGCCGGAACATGGCTCGTCTGCGTGGCCGGGTTCGGTGGAATGCGTTGTCGCGGTATGGAGTTGACCTTTGCGCCCGCACTTCCGAACGCGCTGAATCGCATGAAGTTCACAATTCTCTGGCGCGGCAGTTGCCTGTCGGTGGAGATGACCGCTTCTGAAGTCACATATCGACTCCAATCGGGTGACCCGGTTCAACTCACCCACTATGGGCAGGCGTTGACGGTCGGTGACGAACCCGTCAACGTGCCGATCAAGAATCCGGCCCAACGGGGAGTAGTGGAATTCCCCGCGAATCGCGCGCCGTACCGACGAGCGTGAGTCGAGCGGTCCCGTTGACCGGATCGCCGCACGAAGTGGCTAGAGCGATCCGAGATCGTCGGGCACGTCGACCGCGTGTTCGCGCAGGGCTTCGAGCGAGATGACCTCGAGCGTGCGTTCATGTGTCGACGCCAGCACCACCGGCGCGGCGAAGCCGTCCTGGTAGGCCTTCAACCAGTTCACCGCGGTGACGCACCAGCGGTCGCCCGGCCGCAGACCGGGAAAGCGGTACTCCGGTCGCGGGGTGGACAGGTCGTTGCCGATGGACCGCTGGTGCCCGAGGAACTCCGCCGTCACCACCGCGCAGATGGTGTGGCTCCCCAGATCCTCGGGCCCGGTCGAGCAGCACCCGTCCCGGTAGAAGCCGGTCATCGGGTCAGAACTGCACGGCTGGAGCGGCTCGCCGAGCACATTGAGTTCAGCCACAAGTCGTCCATCGTTTTGGAGGGTCCTAATATTCAGTAATACCCGAACGTATTCGAACCAACGAGGAGCATCCGGCATGGCCGCGCTCAGGACTGGCGACGGATTTCCCGACATCGTCGTAACCGCTGTCGCCTCGACGACAGCGTTGGCCACCGACGCCGAAGAGACCTGGCAGCTGCTACAGCAGGGTCGAAGCGGCATCCGGGCGCTCGACAAGTGGTTCGTCGACGAGTTCGACTCGCCGGTCCGTATCGGGGGCGCGATCCTCGAGGATCTCGACGAGCACCTGGACCGGGTCGAACGGCGCCGGACGTCATACATGCAGAAGATGTCCACCGTGCTGAGCCGCAGGCTCTGGGAGATAGCAGGCAATCCCGACGTCGACACCCGGAGGCTGGCGGTGTCGGTCGGGCTCGCGCTCGGCAGCACCGAGGAGATCCCGCTCCAGCACGATCTTTGGCGACAGAAGGGCCTGCGCGCCGTGTCGCCGCTGACCATCCAGATGTACATGCCCAACGGGGCGGCCGCCGCGGTGGGACTGGACCGGAAGGCGAAGGCGGGCATCATCTCGCCGGTGATGGCCGACGCCTCGGGTGCCGCGGCCATCGCGCAGGGCTGGCGACACCTCATCCTCGGCGAGGCCGACATGGTGATCTGCGGCGGGGTGGAGACCCACATCGAGGCGGTGCCGATCGCGGCGTTCAGCCTGCAGGGGCTGCTGTCGACCAGCAACGACGACCCCGCAGGCGCCTGCCGACCCTTCGACAAGGACCGCGACGGCATGGTGTTCGGCGAGGGCGGCGCGTTGATGATCATCGAAACCGAGGAGCACGCCAAGGCGCGCGGTGCGAAACCGCTGGCCCGGCTGATGGGCGCGGCCATGACCTCGGACGCCTATGACTTCACCGAGCCCGATCCCCACGGTGAGCGCGCCAGCGACGCGATCACCCGGGCGATCGAACTGGCCGGCCTGACGGCCACCGACATCGACCACATCAACGCGCACGCCACCGGGACCGTGCACGGGGATCTGGCCGAGGCCAGGGCCATCCGCAACGCGCTGGGCGACCATTCGCCCGCGGTGTACGCGCCGAAGGCGGCGTTAGGGCATTCCCTGGGGTCCGCAGGGGCGATCGAGGCCGTGTTGACGGCTCAGGCGCTGCGCGACGGGGTCGTTCCGCCCACGCTCAACCTCAAGGACCTCGACCCGCAGATCGACCTCGACGTGGTCGCCGAGAGCCCGCGCCGCGGCGACTACCGCTACGCGGTCACCAACTCGTTCGGGCTCGGCGGCTACAACGTCTCGTTGGTTTTCGGCGCCTACTAGCGGCTATTTGGTCAGCGTGAACTGTCCGACGTAGCTGACGTTGCGCGAGAAGAAGTCCGAGCAGCCGCGCAGGTACTTCATGTAGCGGTCGTAGACCTCCTGCGACGTCGCCGCGATCGCCTGATCCTTGGCGGCCTCCAGCTTCTCGGCCCACGTGTCGAGGGTGCGGACGTAGTGCGGGGTCATGTCGTCGAACTCGGCGACGGTGAAGCCGGCATTCCCCGCGAACTCGTAGACGTCCTCGTCGCACGGCACGGCGCCACCGGGGAAGATCTCCTTGGCGATGAACCGCATGAACTTCAGGTCCGACATCACGATCGGGATCCCCAACTCGGGCCAGCGCTTGAGCGGGTGGCCCATGATCGTCTGCAGCACCATCCGGCCGTCGGCGGGCATGACGCGGTGGCAGGTGTCGAAGAACGCCTTGTACTTCGTCTTGGGCCACGCCTCGAACGCCTCGATGGACACGATGCGGTCGACCGGCTCGTCGAACTCCTCCCAGCCCTTGAGCAGCACCCGCCGGGAGCGTTCCGTGTCGACAGCATCGAGGATCTGCTGACCGAGCGCGTGCTGGTTGCGGCTCAGTGTCAGCCCGACCACGTTGACGTCATAGGTCTCGATCGCGCGCTTCATCACCGAAGCCCAGCCGCAGCCGATGTCGAGCAGCGTCATCCCGGGTTGCAGGTCGAGCTTGCGCAGCGCCCGGTCGATCTTGGCGTACTGGGCCTCCTCGAGGGACATGTCGTCACGCTCGTAGAACGCACAGCTGTAGGTCCGCGTCGGATCCTGAAACAGGCCGAAGAAGTCGTTCGAGAGGTCGTAGTGGGCTTGAACGTCCTCGTACGCCACCTTCATCGTCGTCCCCGAACTATCCGACATATTCCTTTGGCCTCCTATGCGGCTACGCGACCCCGACGACCCCGTAACGACCAAGCTTTATATCGCACTTTTCCTAAACCGGCTAAGCAGCCGCCTTCTCGCACGTGAACTGGGCGACGTCGGTGTAGCCGTCCCGGAAAAGGTCGGCACAGCCGGTCAGGTATTTGCGGAAGCGCTCGTAGATCTCCTCGGAGGTGATCTCGATGGCCTCGTCCTTCTTCGCCTCCAGGTTTGCTGCCCAGGTATCGAGCGTCTTGACGTAGTGCGATTGCAGGTGCTGCTCACGGGTGACCGTGTAGCCGGCCTTGTTTGCGTGCTCGCGCACCATCGAGGCCAGTGGCAAACGTCCGCCGGGATAGATCTCGTCCATGATGAACTTGATGAATCTCACTCGGGACATCGTCAGCGGCAGGCCCTTCGCCTTGATCTCCTCGTCCTCGGGAATGATGATCGTGTGTAGCATCATCACGCCGTCGTCGTCGGGCATCCAGTTGAAGGTCTTCTTGAAGTAGTCGTCGTACTTGTTGAAGCCGAAGTGCTCGAATGCGCCGATCGAGACGATCCGGTCGACCCGGCCCTCGAATTCCTCCCACGGCTGCAGCCGGACTTCCATCTTCCGGTCGCTCTTGATGTTGGCGAACCGGTTCTCCTCGATGTGGCGCTTCTGGTTCTCGCTCAGCGTGAGGCCGATGACGTTGACGTCGTACTTCTCCACGGCCCGCTGGATCGTCGAACCCCAACCGCAGCCGATGTCGAGCAGCGTCATTCCGGGCTTGAGGCCCAGCTTGCCCAGTGACAGGTCGACCTTCGCGAGCTGCGCCTGCTCCAGCGTGTAGTCGTCCTTCTCGAAGTAGGCGCAGCTGTAGGTCTGCGACGGGTCCTGCCAGAGCTTGAAGAACTCATTGGAGATGTCGTAGTGGAACTGGACTTCCTTCTTGTCCGACCCGCGGGTCTGCGATGCGGATTTGGACAGCCATTTCGACTGCGCCTGGTCTGTCGAGCTCTGCTGTGTATCTGAGGTTCCCACCACGGTCCACCCTTAGAAACTGATCGAGGGACGAATATTCGACTATCGCGCAGTTTTCTTCGACACGATGGTGAAACAGTACCTCCGACCATTGAGGTGGTGATGGGCGGCACACGACATCGGGGCTAGATTTTCGAGGTCCGCGTCATCCAGCGCATCACCTGCCAACCGACGAACACCGGCAGCCAGATCGTCACCACCCGATAGAGCAGAACCGAGGGCACGGCGACCGCGGCGGGCATGCCGAACGCCGCCAGTCCGCCGATCAGCGCCGCCTCGACTGCGCCGATCCCGCCTGGCGTCGGTGCGGCCGAGGCCAGGGTCCCGCCGACCATCGTCACCACGGTGACAGTGATGAACGACGTGTCGCCGCCGAAGGCCTCGATCGCCGCCCACAGTGCGAACGCGTTGCCCAGCGTCGTCGCCGCACAACCGGCCATGATGATCGCCAAGCGCCGGGGCTCGCGAGCCAGTGCGATGAGGTGTCCGACCATCTCCTCCAGCCGCGGCCGCACCGCCGTCGACAGCCACCGTCGCAGCTTCGGCACCAACAGAAACGTCCCGACCAGGCCGAGCAGCACCCCGCCGATCAGGTACAGCAGCGTCACGTTGGGAACGAATCGCGACAGGTCCGCCGATACGCCGGCCGCCGTGGAGAAGAAGATGAGCAACCCCAGGTGGGTGATGACCTGGACCGACTGCTGCAGCGCCACTGCGGTGGTGGCGCGCATCGGGCTCACACCGCCCTTCTGCAGATACCGCGCGGACAGCGCCAGCCCGCCCACTCCCGCGGGCGTCGTGGTGGCGGCGAACTTGTTGGCCACCTGCATGACGATGAGCCCCCACAGGCTGACCAACCCATCGGCACACGCCCAAAGTGCCGCAGCGGCACCGAGATACGTCAGGCTCGTGGCGGCCAGGCCGAGTAGTGCCCACCACCAGTTCGCGGTGCGCAGTTCGGTGACGAACGTCGGCACCGAGGACAGGAACGGATACGCGACGTAGACCAGCGCGGCCAGCAGTACCAGCTGGATCACCTGGCTGCGGGTGAACCGCGTGACGGTCTCGGTGCGGATCTCGTCCACGCGGGTCTGACGCTTCACCTCGTCGCGCACGGTGGAGATGACGGCCTTGGCGTCGGTCACGGAGTTGCGGATGCGCATCGGCATCGCGGCCATGGTCAACCGCCGCGACGCGGTCAGCACCGCCTCGTTGCCGAACGCGTCGATCGCGGCCCGCACCGCTGAACCCGCGTCGTAGAGATGCGTCGTCGTCACCAGAAGTTGGGCGATGTCGCTGCGCAACTGGGCGTCGGTGGCGCCGTACTCGGCGTTGTCGAATCCGCCGAACAGCACCGCGTCACCGTCGACGGTGATCTCGCTGCTCCGCAGGTCGCCATGCGAGATCTGGCAGTCGTGCAGGTCGCGCAGCGACTCCCACACCCGGCCGACGGGTATCGAGTCGGTGCACTCGCTGATCGGGATTCCGCGGGGCGGGGTGTGGGCGTACAGCGTCCAGCCCCGGTCCAGCGCGGCGACGGCGATCGTCGAGGCGTTGGCGATCTTGAGCTCGCCGATCGCGATGGCCATCAACGCGCGGTGCTCGACGAGGCGTCTCATCGACGCGTGCAGCGGCGCGGTCTCCCGGTCGCGCAACCGCACCTTGCGCCACAGCTGCAGCAGCACGCCGCCGCCGCGCTGGTGCGGTCCGTACAGTTCCATCACCGCGGCGGCCTGCTGGTCTTGGCAGGTGGCGGTGAGCACGAGTGGTCCGGCGCCGGCGGGGCGCACCACCTGCAAGCCGGTGACGACGCAACCGCGCCGTGCCATCGCCCGCACCGCTCCGTCGAGGGGCACCTCCAGCCCCGGGGTCCCGACGACCAGCACCACCAGGGCCCCGACGAACCACCCGGCGGCCAGCCCCATGAGCGAGCGGGCCGGCACCACCGCGCTGACCACCAGGTGAATCGGCACGAACGCCAGCAGCAGCGTCCACCACCAGCGCCGCCATCGGGCAGGCAGCCAGGGCCCGGAGACGGTGAGCACCGCGGCGAGCATCGCGATCCAGCGCGGGTCGTCGACGAATTGGGAGGCGAACGTGTCGAGGCGCCCGGACAGGTCGAAGTGCCAGCGCGGCGCCGTCAGCCCCAGGCCGCTGATCGACAAGGCGGAGCCGGCGATGACGGCCGCGGCCGCATAGGCGCCGAGCAGCTTCCACTGCCGCGACAGGATCAGGCTGACCAGGATGACGAACGGCAGCGCGACGATCGCGATGCCGTAGACGAGGTAGACCAGGTTGGCCTGGGTCGGCGTCAGAACCGCGACGATCTCGGAGATCGAGCGTTCCAGCGCCACCCACTCGTTGCGGGTGATCAGCGAACCGGTGATGACGACCGCGAGGAGCAAGGCGGCCAGCACGACGCGGACGATGTCGTTGGTCCGCCTCGTCAAAGGCTGCAGCAGGCTGCCGGAGACGGCGATATCCCGTCCGTCAACGCGCATGTATCAACGATCTTCTCCGGTCGGGGGTCACGTCGGTAGCGACCCGCCGTCAACATAGCCGCTGACCCGTGGAAAGCGGCTCATTGGCCGACCGGGACCGCGAAGTCAGATCGCGTACTGCCTCGGCTCGTGCTGCACGGAGATCCAGTGCTCGGTGGTGAATTCGTCGACGGCCCACTGGCCGCCGAAGCGACCGATCCCGGATGCCTTCTCCCCGCCGAACGCCGTGTTGGCGTCGTCGTTGACCGGCGCGTCGTTGACGTGGGTCATCCCGGTGTCGATACGACGGGCGAAGCGCACCGCGCGTTCGACGTCGCGGCTGAAGACCGCCGACGACAGCCCGTATTCGGTGGCGTTGGCCAGCCGAAGCGCTTCCTCGTCGCCATCGGCCCGGACCACCGTCATCACCGGCCCGAAGACCTCCTCGCGGGCGGTCGCCACGTCGTTGGAGCCGGTGAGGATGTGCGGTGGCAGGCACTGGCCGGTCGGGCCGAAGGGATCGCCGCCGGTCAGCAGGGAGGCGCCGTCGCCGCGGGCGCGATCGAGCTTGTCCTGGATCGACTCGACCTGTGAGCTGTTGATGATCGGGCCGAGGTCGGTCTGTGGATCGCGCGGATCGCCGACGCGCAGCTGTTTGGTCCGGTCGACGAAACGGTCGAGAAACTCGTCGAACACGCGGGCGTCGACGATCGTCCGGTTGCCGATCATGCAGATCTGGCCTTGATGGAAGAAGGAGCCGAACACCGCGGCCCGCACGGCGAGGTCGAGATCGGCGTCGTCGAGCACGACGATGGGACCATTGCCGCCGAGTTCGAGCGCGGTGCGCTTGATCCCGGCCTTGGCCGCGATGCCTTCGCCGACGGGTGTGGAGCCGGTGAACGAGACGACGCGCGGGGTCGGGTGCGCCACGATCGCGTCACCGATCTCCGAGCCCGAACCGATGACCACGGACAACAGGCCCGGCGGCAGCCCGGCCTCCTCGAAGATCCGCGCGAGCAGCAGCCCGCCGGTCACCGGGGTGTCGCCCGCGGGTTTGAGCACCACCGCGTTGCCGACGGCGAGCGCGGGCGCCACCGAGCGGTTCGACAGCTGCATCGGGAAGTTCCACGGCGAGATCACCGCCACGACGCCGACGGGCTCGCGGTAGATGCGGCTCTCCTTGCCGGGGATGTCCGAGGGCATGATCTTGCCCTCGACGTGGTGGGGCATCGACGCGGCCTCCCACAGCACCGAGCGCACCAGGCTCCATTCGAGTTCGGCCTTGGCGAGGGTGCCGCCGGTCTCGCGGACCAACCAGCCGGTGATCTCGTCCTTGCGGGCGCCCATCACGTCTGCGGCGTCGCGCATCACCTGAGCGCGGGCCATGGGCGGTTGCGCCGCCCAATCCCGTTGCGCTTCTTCGGCGATCGCGTACGCCTGATCGAGATCGTCGGCGTCGGCCTGGGGGATCTCGGTCAGCACATCGCCGGTGTAGGGGTCGGTGTCCTGCCGGGTCTCGCCGGACGAGCCGGCACGCCACTGCTTGCCGATCGGCATGGTGTCGAAGTCGGGATAGGCGCTCATGAGATTTGGATCGCGATCTTGGTGTGGGGGCTGTCGGCCTGTGCCTGCCATGCGCGCGGAGCCTCGTCGAGGGGGTAGCGCTCGGTGTCGACGCGGATGCGCCCGGCCGCGGCGTGCCCGGTGAGTTCGTCGTATCCCGCGCGCATCACGTCGGCACCCATCAGGTTGTTGTTGTGCCCGATGTGGGTGCGGCCCATCAGCTTGGCAAAGGGGGCGGCGGCGGTCGCTCCCGCGCCCTGCCCGACCGTGATCAGTGTCGCCCCGACGGTGGACGCGTCGAGCGCGGCAAGGAACGGATCGCCGTACACCATGTCGATGACGACGTCGTAGCCGTCGCCGGATTCGTTCATCAGCGCCTCGGGGTCGTCATCCTGTCCGAGTCGGACCACCGCGTCGGCGCCGAGTTCACGCACCTCCTCCAGTGCGTCTGGGTTGCGACCGGCGCCAACGACATGCTTCGCGCCGAGCAGCTTGGCGGCCTGCACCGCGATGCGGCCCACCACGCCGGTGGCGCCGAGCACCAGCACGGACTTGCCGTCGGACACGTCGGCGTGCCGGGTCAGCGGCAGCCAGGCGGCCAGTCCCGCTATCCCGAGCGCCACGGCGAGGTCGTCGTCGAGAGCGTCGGGGATGGGAAACGTCAGCGCGGGATCGACGCGGCACCGCTGGGCCCACGACCCGAACGGTTCAGGTGGCGAGTCGAAATACACGCGGTGACCGTCGGTGGTGGTGCCGACACCTTCTTTGCCCACAACCGAAGGCGTCACGGGTTCGCCCATCGCGCCGGATGCGAGGGCCAGGTCGACCGGATTGCAGCCGGCGAGGCGAACGTCGACGACTTCGGTCTCGGGGCCGTCGGGTTCGTCGAATTCCCTGACCGTCGGTGTCTTGCCGGGCGCTTCGAGCACGGCGGCGCGCATGGGGCTCCTTCCGTTGGGTTCACGATCGGGCTACCCGGTGTAGGCGGTGTTATGCGTGGCGTTCGACCGAACGGTTGGCGGTCGGCTGTTCCATATCGCGCGTCCCGCTCGTACTCTATTAGGCATGAGTACAACAACGACGACGGCGCTGCCGCCGGGTCCTCGGCTCCCGTCGTTCGCACTGCTGTTGCTGATGATGCGGTGGTGGCCGCAGATCGTGTCGATATGCCAACGCCGCTACGGCAACGTGTTCACGCTGACCAATTCCATGGTGGGCTCGATGGTCTATCTCTCCGATCCCGCCGACATCAAGACGGTGTTCGCCGGAGACCCGCGGATTTACCATGCCGGCGAAGCGAATTCGATGCTGGCGGGACTCTTGGGGGACAGCTCGGTGCTCGTTGTCGACGACGAAGTGCACCGCGAGCGCCGCCGACTGATGATGGCGCCGTTCCACCGTGACGCGGTGGCGCGTCAAGCCGACGTGATGGCCGAGATCGCGGCGGAGAACATCGCCGGTTGGCCGGTCGGCAGGCCGTTCTCGGTGGCGCCGAAGATGTCGGAGATCACCCTCGAGGTGATCCTGCGGACCGTGATCGGCGCCAGCGATCCGCAACGGCTGGCGGCGCTGCGCGAGGTGATGCCGCAACTGCTGAATGTCGGGCCGTGGGCGTCGGTGGCGATCGCCAAACCCAAGCTGTTGAGACATCGACTCTGGCAGCGGTTGCGCCGCAACATGGATCGCGCCGACCAACTCTTGTATGCCGAGATCGCGGACCGTCGCGCCGATCCGGACCTCGCCGAGCGCACCGATGCACTGGCGATGCTGGTACGTGCGGGGGTCGACGACGGCGCCGGGATGAGCGATCGAGAATTGCGCGATCAACTGATCACGCTGCTGGTCGCCGGACATGACACCACCGCGACAGGGTTGTCCTGGGCCCTGGAGCGGTTGACCCGCAATCCGGATGTGTTGTCAAAGGCTGTGCGGGCGGCGGAATCCGGTGACGACGAGTATCTGGACGCGATCGCCAAGGAGACGCTGCGGATCCGCCCGGTCGTTCCCGATGTCGGCCGAATCCTCACCGAGCCGGTGGAGATCGCCGGCTATCGGCTACCCGCGGGGGTGATGGTGGTTCCGAGCATCACGCTGGTGCACGACGATGCCGCTATCTATCCCGAGCCTGACCGGTTCGATCCGGATCGCATGGTCGGCGCGACGCTGAGCCCGACGACGTGGTTGCCGTTCGGCGGCGGCAATCGCCGTTGTCTCGGTGCGGGATTCGCGATGGTGGAGATGCGCGTGGTGCTCCGTGAAGTGCTGCGGCGCGTCGAGCTGGCGACCACCACCTCTGCAGGCGAGCGGCAGAAGCTCAAGCACGTGATCATGACACCGCATCGCGGTGCGCGAATCACGGTGTTGGCGAGTAAGATTGACGCGTCGACGGCAGCGGATCAAGCTGCATCAAGATCCGCCACCGCCGACACGTCACCCGCGACGCAGAACTGATCAGGGGATGTCGGTGGCGGGCACGCTGCCGCAACCGACTCCGGGAATGCACCCGGCGGCGCCTTGCGGTCCGGCGACACCGGACGGTCCGCCGGGGATGGCGCCCGCGGCACCTTCGGGTCCGGCTGTGCCACCCGGGCCGCCGGGGATGGCGCCCGTCGCGCCTTGCGGTCCGGCCGCGCCCGCGGGGCCGCCGGGGATCGCGCCCGCGGCACCTTCGGGTCCGGCCACACCGGCCGGCCCACCGGGGATCGCACCCGCGGCGCCCTCGGGTCCGGCCACACCGGCCGGTCCGCCGGGAACAGCACCGGCCGCGGCCGGTGCTGTTCCCGGCGGACCGGCCGGTGTGGCCGGACCCGAGGGCGCCGCGGGTGCGATCCCCGGTGGGCCGGCCGGTGTGGCCGGACCCGAAGGTGCCGCGGGCGCGATCCCCGGCGGCCCCGCGGGCGCGGCCGGACCGCAAGGCGCGACGGGCGCCATCCCCGGCGGCCCGGGTGGCACAGCCGGACCCGAAGGTGCCGCGGGCGCCATCCCCGGCGGACCGTCCGGTGTCGCCGGACCGCAAGGCGCCGCCGGGTGCATTCCCGGAGTCGGTTGCGGCAGCGTGCCCGCCACCGACATCCCCTGATCAGTTCTGCGTCGCGGGTGACGTGTCGGCGGTGGCGGATCTTGATGCAGCTTGATCCGCTGCCGTCGACGCGTCAATCTTACTCGCCAACACCGTGATTCGCGCACCGCGATGCGGTGTCATGATCACGTGCTTGAGCTTCTGCCGCTCGCCTGCAGAGGTGGTGGTCGCCAGCTCGACGCGCCGCAGCACTTCACGGAGCACCACGCGCATCTCCACCATCGCGAATCCCGCACCGAGACAACGGCGATTGCCGCCGCCGAACGGCAACCACGTCGTCGGGCTCAGCGTCGCGCCGACCATGCGATCCGGATCGAACCGGTCAGGCTCGGGATAGATAGCGGCATCGTCGTGCACCAGCGTGATGCTCGGAACCACCATCACCCCCGCGGGTAGCCGATAGCCGGCGATCTCCACCGGCTCGGTGAGGATTCGGCCGACATCGGGAACGACCGGGCGGATCCGCAGCGTCTCCTTGGCGATCGCGTCCAGATACTCGTCGTCACCGGATTCCGCCGCCCGCACAGCCTTTGACAACACATCCGGATTGCGGGTCAACCGCTCCAGGGCCCAGGACAACCCTGTCGCGGTGGTGTCATGTCCGGCGACCAGCAGCGTGATCAGTTGATCGCGCAATTCTCGATCGCTCATCCCGGCGCCGTCGTCGACCCCCGCACGTACCAGCATCGCCAGTGCATCGGTGCGCTCGGCGAGGTCCGGATCGGCGCGACGGTCCGCGATCTCGGCATACAAGAGTTGGTCGGCGCGATCCATGTTGCGGCGCAACCGCTGCCAGAGTCGATGTCTCAACAGCTTGGGTTTGGCGATCGCCACCGACGCCCACGGCCCGACATTCAGCAGTTGCGGCATCACCTCGCGCAGCGCCGCCAGCCGTTGCGGATCGCTGGCGCCGATCACGGTCCGCAGGATCACCTCGAGGGTGATCTCCGACATCTTCGGCGCCACCGAGAACGGCCTGCCGACCGGCCAACCGGCGATGTTCTCCGCCGCGATCTCGGCCATCACGTCGGCTTGACGCGCCACCGCGTCACGGTGGAACGGCGCCATCATCAGTCGGCGGCGCTCGCGGTGCACTTCGTCGTCGACAACGAGCACCGAGCTGTCCCCCAAGAGTCCCGCCAGCATCGAATTCGCTTCGCCGGCATGGTAAATCCGCGGGTCTCCGGCGAACACCGTCTTGATGTCGGCGGGATCGGAGAGATAGACCATCGAGCCCACCATGGAATTGGTCAGCGTGAACACGTTGCCGTAGCGGCGTTGGCATATCGACACGATCTGCGGCCACCACCGCATCATCAGCAACAGCAGTGCGAACGACGGGAGCCGAGGACCCGGCGGCAGCGCCGTCGTCGTTGTTGTACTCATGCCTAATAGAGTACGAGCGGGACGCGCGATATGGAACAGCCGACCGCCAACCGTTCGGTCGAACGCCACGCATAACACCGCCTACACCGGGTAGCCCGATCGTGAACCCAACGGAAGGAGCCCCATGCGCGCCGCCGTGCTCGAAGCGCCCGGCAAGACACCGACGGTCAGGGAATTCGACGAACCCGACGGCCCCGAGACCGAAGTCGTCGACGTTCGCCTCGCCGGCTGCAATCCGGTCGACCTGGCCCTCGCATCCGGCGCGATGGGCGAACCCGTGACGCCTTCGGTTGTGGGCAAAGAAGGTGTCGGCACCACCACCGACGGTCACCGCGTGTATTTCGACTCGCCACCTGAACCGTTCGGGTCGTGGGCCCAGCGGTGCCGCGTCGATCCCGCGCTGACGTTTCCCATCCCCGACGCTCTCGACGACGACCTCGCCGTGGCGCTCGGGATAGCGGGACTGGCCGCCTGGCTGCCGCTGACCCGGCACGCCGACGTGTCCGACGGCAAGTCCGTGCTGGTGCTCGGCGCCACCGGCGTGGTGGGCCGCATCGCGGTGCAGGCCGCCAAGCTGCTCGGCGCGAAGCATGTCGTTGGCGCCGGTCGCAACCCAGACGCACTGGAGGAGGTGCGTGAACTCGGCGCCGACGCGGTGGTCCGACTCGGACAGGATGACGACCCCGAGGCGCTGATGAACGAATCCGGCGACGGCTACGACGTCGTCATCGACATGGTGTACGGCGATCCGTTCCTTGCCGCGCTCGACGCGTCCACCGTCGGGGCGACACTGATCACGGTCGGGCAGGGCGCGGGAGCGACCGCCGCCGCCCCCTTTGCCAAGCTGATGGGCCGCACCCACATCGGGCACAACAACAACCTGATGGGTGCCGACGTGATGCGCGCGGGATACGACGAACTCACCGGGCACGCCGCGGCCGGGCGCATCCGCGTCGACACCGAGCGCTACCCCCTCGACGAGGCTCCGCGCGCATGGCAGGCACAGGCCGACAGCCCCCACACCAAGATCGCGATCCAAATCTCATGAGCGCCTATCCCGACTTCGACACCATGCCGATCGGCAAGCAGTGGCGTGCCGGCTCGTCCGGCGAGACCCGGCAGGACACCGACCCCTACACCGGCGATGTGCTGACCGAGATCCCCCAGGCCGACGCCGACGATCTCGATCAGGCGTACGCGATCGCCGAAGAAGCGCAACGGGATTGGGCGGCGCAACCGCCCATGGCCCGCGCTCAGGTGATGCGCGACGCCGCAGACGTGATGGGCGCCCGCAAGGACGAGATCACCGGCTGGTTGGTCCGCGAGACCGGCGGCACCCTCGCCAAGGCCGAACTCGAATGGAGCCTGGTGCGCTCGGTGCTGTGGGAGGCCGCGTCGATGCCCCACCACGTCGAGGGCAAGATCATGCCCTCGGACATCCCCGGCAAGGAGAGCCGCATCTACCGCGAGCCCGTCGGCGTCGTGGCGGTGATCTCGCCGTGGAACTTCCCGATGCAGCTGTCGAACCGCTCGGTGGCGCCCGCGCTCGCCGTCGGCAACGCGGTGGTGCTCAAACCCGCGGGCGACACCCCGGTGACCGGCGGGCTGCTGCTCGCGCGGATCTTCGAGGAGGCCGGGCTGCCGCCGGGCCTGTTGTCCGTGGTCATCGGTTCGGGCTCGGAGATCGGTGACGCGATCGTGGCGCACCCGACCCCGCGCGTCGTCTCGTTCACCGGCTCCACACCCGTCGGCGAAGGCATCGCGGCCAAGGCCGGGATCAAGCGCACCGCGCTCGAACTCGGCGGCAATGGTCCCATCGTCGTGCTCGACGACGCCGATCTCGACCTCGCCGTGCGGGCCGCGGTGTTCGGCTCCTTCTTCCATCAAGGCCAGATCTGCATGATCGGCAACCGGACGATCGTCGACGCCCGCGTGTTCGACGAGTTTCTCGACCGTTTCGTCGACCGGACCAAACAGCTGCGCGTCGGCGATCCGCGCGATCCACAGACCGACCTCGGCCCGATCATCAACAGCTCACAGGTCGAGTCGATCCAGGACAAGCTCGATCGCGCCCGCGGCGACGGCGCCTCCCTGCTGACCGGCGGCGATCCCTTCGGCCCGACCGGCCAGTGCCTGCCACCGCACATCCTCACCGGCTCCAACGACGTGGCGACCGCCCGCGAGGAGGTCTTCGGGCCGGTGATGACGGTGGTCCGGGCCGATGGCGACGAGGAAGCGCTTCGGCTGGCCAACGCCACCGAATACGGGCTGTCGTCGGCGGTCTTCAGCCGCGACGTCGAACGCGCGGTGCGCTTCGCCCGTCGTATCGACACCGGGATGACCCACGTCAACGACGCGCCGGTCAACGACGACGCCAACACGGCGTTCGGCGGGGAGAAGGCATCCGGGATCGGTCGCTTCGGCGGCCAGTGGGCCGTCGACGAATTCACCACCGAGCACTGGATCTCCGTGCAGCACGAGCCGAGGCAGTACGCGATCTGACTTCGCGGTCCCGGTCGGCCAATGAGCCGCTTTCCACGGGTCAGCGGCTATGTTGACGGCGGGTCGCTACCGACGTGACCCCCGACCGGAGAAGATCGTTGATACATGCGCGTTGACGGACGGGATATCGCCGTCTCCGGCAGCCTGCTGCAGCCTTTGACGAGGCGGACCAACGACATCGTCCGCGTCGTGCTGGCCGCCTTGCTCCTCGCGGTCGTCATCACCGGTTCGCTGATCACCCGCAACGAGTGGGTGGCGCTGGAACGCTCGATCTCCGAGATCGTCGCGGTTCTGACGCCGACCCAGGCCAACCTGGTCTACCTCGTCTACGGCATCGCGATCGTCGCGCTGCCGTTCGTCATCCTGGTCAGCCTGATCCTGTCGCGGCAGTGGAAGCTGCTCGGCGCCTATGCGGCCGCGGCCGTCATCGCCGGCTCCGCCTTGTCGATCAGCGGCCTGGGGCTGACGGCGCCGCGCTGGCACTTCGACCTGTCCGGGCGCCTCGACACGTTCGCCTCCCAATTCGTCGACGACCCGCGCTGGATCGCGATGCTCGCCGCGGTGCTCACCGTCTCCGGGCCCTGGCTGCCTGCCCGATGGCGGCGCTGGTGGTGGACGCTGCTGCTGGCGTTCGTGCCGATTCACCTGGTGGTCAGCGCGGTGGTGCCGGCCCGCTCGCTCATGGGGCTGGCCGCCGGGTGGTTCGTCGGGGCCCTGGTGGTGCTGGTCGTCGGGACCCCGGGGCTGGAGGTGCCCCTCGACGGAGCGGTGCGGGCGATGGCACGGCGCGGTTGCGTCGTCACCGGCTTGCAGGTGGTGCGCCCCGCCGGCGCCGGACCACTCGTGCTCACCGCCACCTGCCAAGACCAGCAGGCCGCCGCGGTGATGGAACTGTACGGACCGCACCAGCGCGGCGGCGGCGTGCTGCTGCAGCTGTGGCGCAAGGTGCGGTTGCGCGACCGGGAGACCGCGCCGCTGCACGCGTCGATGAGACGCCTCGTCGAGCACCGCGCGTTGATGGCCATCGCGATCGGCGAGCTCAAGATCGCCAACGCCTCGACGATCGCCGTCGCCGCGCTGGACCGGGGCTGGACGCTGTACGCCCACACCCCGCCCCGCGGAATCCCGATCAGCGAGTGCACCGACTCGATACCCGTC
This sequence comes from Mycolicibacterium novocastrense, assembly GCF_001499835.1. Taxonomy (NCBI): domain Bacteria; kingdom Bacillati; phylum Actinomycetota; class Actinomycetes; order Mycobacteriales; family Mycobacteriaceae; genus Mycobacterium; species Mycolicibacterium novocastrense. Next base: position 53,542 of record NZ_LQIH01000013.1, on the reverse strand, counting down.
GGCCGGGTGTGGGAGTCGCTGCGCGACCTGCACGACTGCCAGATCTCGCATGGCGACCTGCGGAGCAGCGAGATCACCGTCGACGGTGACGCGGTGCTGTTCGGCGGATTCGACAACGCCGAGTACGGCGCCACCGACGCCCAGTTGCGCAGCGACATCGCCCAACTTCTGGTGACGACGACGCATCTCTACGACGCGGGTTCAGCGGTGCGGGCCGCGATCGACGCGTTCGGCAACGAGGCGGTGCTGACCGCGTCGCGGCGGTTGACCATGGCCGCGATGCCGATGCGCATCCGCAACTCCGTGACCGACGCCAAGGCCGTCATCTCCACCGTGCGCGACGAGGTGAAGCGTCAGACCCGCGTGGACGAGATCCGCACCGAGACCGTCACGCGGTTCACCCGCAGCCAGGTGATCCAGCTGGTACTGCTGGCCGCGCTGGTCTACGTCGCGTATCCGTTCCTGTCCTCGGTGCCGACGTTCGTCACCGAACTGCGCACCGCGAACTGGTGGTGGGCACTACTCGGCCTGGCCGCCACGAGCCTGACGTATCTCGGTGCCGCTGCGGCACTTTGGGCGTGTGCCGATGGGTTGGTCAGCCTGTGGGGGCTCATCGTCATGCAGGTGGCCAACAAGTTCGCCGCCACCACGACGCCCGCGGGAGTGGGCGGGCTGGCGCTGTCCGCGCGGTATCTGCAGAAGGGCGGTGTGAGCCCGATGCGCGCCACCACCGCAGTGGCGCTGCAGCAGTCGGTCCAGGTCATCACCCACCTGGGGTTGCTCATCTTCTTCTCCACGGCGGCCGGCGTATCGGCGGACCTGTCGCGATTCGTTCCCAACGTGACGCTGCTGTACCTGATCGGCGGGGTGCTGCTCGGCCTGGTCGGGACGTTTCTGTTGGTGCCGAAGCTGCGACGGTGGCTGTCGACGGCGGTGCGGCCGCGGCTGGAGGAGATGGTCGGACACCTCATCGCACTGGCTCGCGAGCCCCGGCGCTTGGCGATCATCATGGCCGGTTGTGCGGCGACGACGCTGGGCAACGCGTTCGCACTGTGGGCGGCGATCGAGGCCTTCGGCGGCGACACGTCGTTCATCACTGTCACCGTGGTGACGATGGTCGGCGGGACCCTGGCCTCGGCCGCACCGACGCCAGGCGGGATCGGCGCAGTCGAGGCGGCGCTGATCGGCGGACTGGCGGCGTTCGGCATGCCCGCCGCGGTCGCCGTGCCCTCGGTTCTGCTCTATCGGGTGGTGACGATCTGGCTGCCGGTGTTCGTCGGTTGGCAGGTGATGCGCTGGATGACGCGGACCTCGAAAATCTAGCCCCGATGTCGTGTGCCGCCCATCACCACCTCAATGGTCGGAGGTACTGTTTCACCATCGTGTCGAAGAAAACTGCGCGATAGTCGAATATTCGTCCCTCGATCAGTTTCTAAGGGTGGACCGTGGTGGGAACCTCAGATACACAGCAGAGCTCGACAGACCAGGCGCAGTCGAAATGGCTGTCCAAATCCGCATCGCAGACCCGCGGGTCGGACAAGAAGGAAGTCCAGTTCCACTACGACATCTCCAATGAGTTCTTCAAGCTCTGGCAGGACCCGTCGCAGACCTACAGCTGCGCCTACTTCGAGAAGGACGACTACACGCTGGAGCAGGCGCAGCTCGCGAAGGTCGACCTGTCACTGGGCAAGCTGGGCCTCAAGCCCGGAATGACGCTGCTCGACATCGGCTGCGGTTGGGGTTCGACGATCCAGCGGGCCGTGGAGAAGTACGACGTCAACGTCATCGGCCTCACGCTGAGCGAGAACCAGAAGCGCCACATCGAGGAGAACCGGTTCGCCAACATCAAGAGCGACCGGAAGATGGAAGTCCGGCTGCAGCCGTGGGAGGAATTCGAGGGCCGGGTCGACCGGATCGTCTCGATCGGCGCATTCGAGCACTTCGGCTTCAACAAGTACGACGACTACTTCAAGAAGACCTTCAACTGGATGCCCGACGACGACGGCGTGATGATGCTACACACGATCATCATTCCCGAGGACGAGGAGATCAAGGCGAAGGGCCTGCCGCTGACGATGTCCCGAGTGAGATTCATCAAGTTCATCATGGACGAGATCTATCCCGGCGGACGTTTGCCACTGGCCTCGATGGTGCGCGAGCACGCAAACAAGGCCGGCTACACGGTCACCCGTGAGCAGCACCTGCAATCGCACTACGTCAAGACGCTCGATACCTGGGCAGCAAACCTGGAGGCGAAGAAGGACGAGGCCATCGAGATCACCTCCGAGGAGATCTACGAGCGCTTCCGCAAATACCTGACCGGCTGTGCCGACCTTTTCCGGGACGGCTACACCGACGTCGCCCAGTTCACGTGCGAGAAGGCGGCTGCTTAGCCGGTTTAGGAAAAGTGCGATATAAAGCTTGGTCGTTACGGGGTCGTCGGGGTCGCGTAGCCGCATAGGAGGCCAAAGGAATATGTCGGATAGTTCGGGGACGACGATGAAGGTGGCGTACGAGGACGTTCAAGCCCACTACGACCTCTCGAACGACTTCTTCGGCCTGTTTCAGGATCCGACGCGGACCTACAGCTGTGCGTTCTACGAGCGTGACGACATGTCCCTCGAGGAGGCCCAGTACGCCAAGATCGACCGGGCGCTGCGCAAGCTCGACCTGCAACCCGGGATGACGCTGCTCGACATCGGCTGCGGCTGGGCTTCGGTGATGAAGCGCGCGATCGAGACCTATGACGTCAACGTGGTCGGGCTGACACTGAGCCGCAACCAGCACGCGCTCGGTCAGCAGATCCTCGATGCTGTCGACACGGAACGCTCCCGGCGGGTGCTGCTCAAGGGCTGGGAGGAGTTCGACGAGCCGGTCGACCGCATCGTGTCCATCGAGGCGTTCGAGGCGTGGCCCAAGACGAAGTACAAGGCGTTCTTCGACACCTGCCACCGCGTCATGCCCGCCGACGGCCGGATGGTGCTGCAGACGATCATGGGCCACCCGCTCAAGCGCTGGCCCGAGTTGGGGATCCCGATCGTGATGTCGGACCTGAAGTTCATGCGGTTCATCGCCAAGGAGATCTTCCCCGGTGGCGCCGTGCCGTGCGACGAGGACGTCTACGAGTTCGCGGGGAATGCCGGCTTCACCGTCGCCGAGTTCGACGACATGACCCCGCACTACGTCCGCACCCTCGACACGTGGGCCGAGAAGCTGGAGGCCGCCAAGGATCAGGCGATCGCGGCGACGTCGCAGGAGGTCTACGACCGCTACATGAAGTACCTGCGCGGCTGCTCGGACTTCTTCTCGCGCAACGTCAGCTACGTCGGACAGTTCACGCTGACCAAATAGCCGCTAGTAGGCGCCGAAAACCAACGAGACGTTGTAGCCGCCGAGCCCGAACGAGTTGGTGACCGCGTAGCGGTAGTCGCCGCGGCGCGGGCTCTCGGCGACCACGTCGAGGTCGATCTGCGGGTCGAGGTCCTTGAGGTTGAGCGTGGGCGGAACGACCCCGTCGCGCAGCGCCTGAGCCGTCAACACGGCCTCGATCGCCCCTGCGGACCCCAGGGAATGCCCTAACGCCGCCTTCGGCGCGTACACCGCGGGCGAATGGTCGCCCAGCGCGTTGCGGATGGCCCTGGCCTCGGCCAGATCCCCGTGCACGGTCCCGGTGGCGTGCGCGTTGATGTGGTCGATGTCGGTGGCCGTCAGGCCGGCCAGTTCGATCGCCCGGGTGATCGCGTCGCTGGCGCGCTCACCGTGGGGATCGGGCTCGGTGAAGTCATAGGCGTCCGAGGTCATGGCCGCGCCCATCAGCCGGGCCAGCGGTTTCGCACCGCGCGCCTTGGCGTGCTCCTCGGTTTCGATGATCATCAACGCGCCGCCCTCGCCGAACACCATGCCGTCGCGGTCCTTGTCGAAGGGTCGGCAGGCGCCTGCGGGGTCGTCGTTGCTGGTCGACAGCAGCCCCTGCAGGCTGAACGCCGCGATCGGCACCGCCTCGATGTGGGTCTCCACCCCGCCGCAGATCACCATGTCGGCCTCGCCGAGGATGAGGTGTCGCCAGCCCTGCGCGATGGCCGCGGCACCCGAGGCGTCGGCCATCACCGGCGAGATGATGCCCGCCTTCGCCTTCCGGTCCAGTCCCACCGCGGCGGCCGCCCCGTTGGGCATGTACATCTGGATGGTCAGCGGCGACACGGCGCGCAGGCCCTTCTGTCGCCAAAGATCGTGCTGGAGCGGGATCTCCTCGGTGCTGCCGAGCGCGAGCCCGACCGACACCGCCAGCCTCCGGGTGTCGACGTCGGGATTGCCTGCTATCTCCCAGAGCCTGCGGCTCAGCACGGTGGACATCTTCTGCATGTATGACGTCCGGCGCCGTTCGACCCGGTCCAGGTGCTCGTCGAGATCCTCGAGGATCGCGCCCCCGATACGGACCGGCGAGTCGAACTCGTCGACGAACCACTTGTCGAGCGCCCGGATGCCGCTTCGACCCTGCTGTAGCAGCTGCCAGGTCTCTTCGGCGTCGGTGGCCAACGCTGTCGTCGAGGCGACAGCGGTTACGACGATGTCGGGAAATCCGTCGCCAGTCCTGAGCGCGGCCATGCCGGATGCTCCTCGTTGGTTCGAATACGTTCGGGTATTACTGAATATTAGGACCCTCCAAAACGATGGACGACTTGTGGCTGAACTCAATGTGCTCGGCGAGCCGCTCCAGCCGTGCAGTTCTGACCCGATGACCGGCTTCTACCGGGACGGGTGCTGCTCGACCGGGCCCGAGGATCTGGGGAGCCACACCATCTGCGCGGTGGTGACGGCGGAGTTCCTCGGGCACCAGCGGTCCATCGGCAACGACCTGTCCACCCCGCGACCGGAGTACCGCTTTCCCGGTCTGCGGCCGGGCGACCGCTGGTGCGTCACCGCGGTGAACTGGTTGAAGGCCTACCAGGACGGCTTCGCCGCGCCGGTGGTGCTGGCGTCGACACATGAACGCACGCTCGAGGTCATCTCGCTCGAAGCCCTGCGCGAACACGCGGTCGACGTGCCCGACGATCTCGGATCGCTCTAGCCACTTCGTGCGGCGATCCGGTCAACGGGACCGCTCGACTCACGCTCGTCGGTACGGCGCGCGATTCGCGGGGAATTCCACTACTCCCCGTTGGGCCGGATTCTTGATCGGCACGTTGACGGGTTCGTCACCGACCGTCAACGCCTGCCCATAGTGGGTGAGTTGAACCGGGTCACCCGATTGGAGTCGATATGTGACTTCAGAAGCGGTCATCTCCACCGACAGGCAACTGCCGCGCCAGAGAATTGTGAACTTCATGCGATTCAGCGCGTTCGGAAGTGCGGGCGCAAAGGTCAACTCCATACCGCGACAACGCATTCCACCGAACCCGGCCACGCAGACGAGCCATGTTCCGGCGAGCGCGGCGATATGCAGACCGCTGGAGACATTGCCGTGCAGATTGTGCAGATCGATGAATGCGGTTTCGACGAGGTAATCGTAAGCGAGCTGCAGGTAGCCGACCTCTGCGGCGATCACCCCCTGCGCGGAAGCCGACAAGGACGAGTCACGGACGGTCAACGCTTCGTAGTACTCGAAGTTGCGGAGCTTCTCTTCCTCGGTGAAGGCGTCACCCCGCAGATACATCGCCAGCGTGAGGTCCGCCTGCTTGATCACCTGAGTGCGATACAGCTCGAAGTACGGATAGTGCAGCAGAAGTGGATAGTCGGTGGCAGACGTCGCGGCATAGTCCCACAGCGCCATCCGGGTGAAGCTCTCCGACTGCTCGTGCACTCCCAGATCGGGATTGAACGGCACCACCATGTTGGACGCCGCGACCCGCCATTGGGCGGTTTCTTCGGCACTGACCCCGAGACTGCGGGCGACCGCCGGGCACCTCTCACACACATCGGCGGCTTCGGTCAGATTGTGCTGCGCCATGAGGTTGGTGAACAGGTTGTTGTCGACCAGCGCCGTGTATTCGTCGGGTCCGGTGACGCCGTCGATGCGGAACTGCCCGGTGGAATCATGGTGGCCCAGGCTCACCCACAGGCGGGCGGTTTCGACGAGAAGTTCCACACCGCAATCGTTTTCGAACTGCTGATCTCCGGTCGCCGCGATGTATTGTGCCGTCGCGTAGGCGATGTCGGCCGTCACGTGGACCGCCGCCGTGCCCGCCGGCCAGTAGCCGGAACATTCTTCACCGTCGATCGTCCGCCACGGAAACATGGCTCCGCTGTGCGCGAGTTCATCAGCGCGCCGTTGAGCCTTCTCCAGTGTCGAATGCCGCCAGCGCAGAGCGGCCGCAGCCGCCTACGGCATGGTGTGGGTCAGCACGGGCAGCACGTAGGTCTCGGTATCCCAGAACGCGTGCCCGCCGTAGCCGGTACCCGTCAGGCCCTTCGCCGATATGGGTCGACTCTCCCCTCGGGCGCCGGCCTGGAGCACTTGAAACAGCGCGAACCGGATCGCGTGTTGGAGTTCTGGATCCCCGTCGATCTCGATGTCTGCGTGGGACCAGAAGGAGTCGAGGTACTCGCGTTGCCGTCTGAGCAGGTTGTCCCATCCGGTCTGCTTTGCCGCCGCAAGTCCGGCGTCCACCTGCGCGCGCAATGCCGGCGTGGAGCGCCTGCTCGACCATCCGTACGCGAGGAACTTCGTCATCCGCAGCACCTGACCCTTGGGCAGGTCGACGGCAACGGTCATCCGCGCGAGGTCTTCTTCGGCCCGAATATCGCATGAGCTTCCCGGGATGTCATCGAGCTGATGATCCATTCCGGCGGCCACACGTAATCCCGAGCGCCTGGTGTGATGAACCAGCACTGCCGACTTGTCGGTCGCCGCAGCGAAATTCGCAATCAGGGGTCGATCCAGTGCCGCCGCCAGCCGAGGGTCGTCACCAGGGGTCGCGACCGCCTCGTTGGCCAGCAGATCGGATTGCACGACCAGTTCCAACATCGAGTCCAGCGGCTCGACCTCGTAGCGGATCGCGGCGACGGCGCGTTGGGCGAAGGAGACCAGCCGCTCCGACTTGACCCGTACGCACCGCCCTGTCTGGGAGGCCCATACGGTGTTGCGGCGCAGTGTGCCCGCGCGGAGATCCAGACTGTATTCGTGTTCGATCACTCTGCCGTAGCGCATGTCCATCGGCGAATCCTGAACGAACAGTTGAATGATCTTCCCGTCGGTCACATTCACGACGGTCTGGCCGTCTTCGGGGTAGCCGTATCCGCCTTCGGCATAGGGCAATTCGTGATTCTCGTAGAACCCGTTCAAGTAGGTACCGGGTGTACCCAGCGGCTCACCCTCGTCGAGGGTTCCACGCAACCCGATGTGGCCGTTCGACAAGGCGAATATCGATTCGATGTCGGGCAACGAGTCGAGCTCAAAGCCGGACCACCGCAATTCCCAGGGAGAAACCCGAAGGTCGGCAGGGGTTGTCATGGCGCCATTATCGTCATCACCCGGCCGTAGCATGACCGGTTCGGGAGTCGATGCAGCTCCGAGGGCCTGGCGGCTCGCGCAATTCGCGGCGCGTTGACGTGATTGTCGGGATAATCGACACATCGTGCATCACGCCGAACTGATCGACCCCGACACCACCGAAGCCGGATCCGAGACGATCGCCGGTCAGCGCCCCACAACCGGCACGAGCCAGACGGTCACATGTCCGACGCCACACTGAGCCTGGTGATCGTCGGCGTCGCCGTCGCATTGTTCATCTGGAACCGGCTTCCGGTCGAGGTGGTCGCGATCGGTGTCGCGTTGACTTTGTACTTCACCGGACTGATCGACACGAGAACACTCTTTAGTGGGTTCGGCGACGCGGTGATCGTGTTCATCGCATCACTGTTCGTCGTCAGCGAGGGTCTGGAGGCGTCCGGGGTCACGGCCTGGGTCAGCGGGACGCTGGCCCGATTGGCGGGACGGGCTTACACCCGGTTGGTGAGCACCGTGTTGGCGCTGGGTGCAGTGGTCAGCGCAATCATCACCGTTAACGGTGCCGCCGCGGCGTTGGTACCGGTCACTACCGCGGTGGCGCGCCGCGCCCGGATCCCACCGTCAAAGGTGTTGATCCCGTTGGCATTCGGCTGTAGCGCGGGAGCGCTGCTGACGCTCGGCGGCAGTCCGGTCAATGTGCTGGTTTACGACGCCTCACGCGCCTATGGGGGGCCCGGGTTCGGCTATTTCGAGTTCGCGCTCGTCGGGGTCCCGCTGGTGCTGGTGACCATCCTGGTGGCTGTGGCTTTCGGCCCTCGGCTTCTGCCCGACCGCGAGTCGACGACCTTGCCCAGCGATTTCAGTGACTACCTACCGCGCATCGTCGACCATTGGGGTTTGGACCGTCGCCTGTTCCGGTTGACGGTCGGTGAGCGGTCGGCAGCGGTCAGAGTGCCGGCGCGCGATCTCGTCGCCGCGCACGGCGCAGGCACCGGCTCGTCAGCCGGTGACCAGCTGACCTTGGTGACCACCCAGACACACGGCGGTCGGATCGCCGACGACCATCACCGGCTGGAACCCGGGGACGTGCTCGTCGTCGAAGGCGATGACGAGATCGTCGCCGCGTTCGCCGACCACGCCGGTTGCTCGATCGAGCACGTGGTGACCCGGCCCGACGACGACCTGCTGGGCCGCGACAGCGGACTCGCGGAGCTGGTGATCCCCCCTCGATCAAACTGGTTGGGCGCAAAGGCTTTTCCCGGACTATCCGTTGCCGGGGTCACCGTTTTGTCGGTGCATCGAATGAACGCCGACGCCGACGCACGTGTCGTCGAGCTGTCCCAAGGTGACACCATCCTGGTGCGTGGCCAATGGTCCGCGATCGACCGGTTGACCGCCTCCGGCATGCTGGTCGTCGATTCGACCGAGGACGTACGGCGGCAGACCGTCGCGCTGGACCGCTCGGCGCCCCGAGCGCTTGCTGTGCTTGCGGCGATGGTCGTTTTGCTCGTGACCGGGATCGTGCCGCCGGCGGGGCGGCCTTGCTGGCTGCACTGGCCATGGTGGCGTTGCGCGTGGTGCGGACAGACCTGGTGTACCGCGCGATCCCGTGGCAGACGATCATCGTCATCGGCGCGCTCATCCCGCTGTCCACGGCGATCCAGACCAGCGGGGCCGCAGAGCAGATCGCCACGCCGATCGTCGACGTGGTGGGAAGCCACAGCCCATATTTACTGCTGAGCCTGCTGTTCGTGCTCACCGCGCTTCTCGGCCAGTTCATCTCGAATGTCGCCACGGTGTTGGTCGTGATACCGATCGCGGTGGCGGCCGCGGTCGACAGCGGTGTCTCGGTACAGGCGACGCTGATTCTGGTGGCGCTCGCAGGAGCGGCATCGTTACTCACTCCGATTGCGACACCGGCCAATATGATCGTGATGCATCCTGGTGGTTATCGTTTCAGCGACTACTGGCGGCTCGGCATTGTCACGATGATGGCGTGGTTCGTGGTCGCGATGGTGGTGATCCCGTTGTGGTGGCCACTTGGGTGACGAATCTGCCCGAACCGTCGCGCGCGACGCGACATCGTCGAACTATGGAGCTATGACGGAGTCATTGAGGGGACGGTCCACTAAGGTCAGCATCGTCGGTATGGGCGGTGTCGGTACCGCGATCGCCTATGCCTGCCTGATTCGCGGATCTGCGGGATCTCTGAGCCTCTACGACATCGACGCCAAGAAGCTCCGCGCCGAAGTGCTCGATCTGAACCACGGCAGCCAATTCGTTCCGCACTGCCCGATCAACGGTTCTGACGACGTCGGCGTCACCGCCGGTTCCAAGGTCGTGATCGTCACGGCCGGCGCCAAACAGCATGAGGGCCAGAGCCGGCTGGACCTCGCGACCAGCAATGTAGCGATGGCCCAGGCGTTGACCCCGCAACTGCTCGAGCACTCGCCCGACGCGATCATCATCTTGGTCACCAATCCGGTCGACATCGTCACCTATGCGGCGGTTCGTTCAGTCGACATCCCCTCGGGACGGATCTTCGGATCCGGGACCGTGTTGGATTCCAGCAGGTTTCGCTATCTCATTGCCGAGCGCGCCGATCTGGCCATCGCCAATGTGCACGGATACATCGTCGGCGAACACGGCGACTCGCAGATCTCGTTGTGGTCGACCGTGTCGATCGGCGGTGTGCCTGCCGAGCATTTCCGCATCGGCGGCGCGGCGGTGTTCGACGAAGCCACGCGCAACCAGATCTCGGCGGACGTCGTCAACGCCGCCTACGAGATCATCGCCGGAAAGGGCGCGACCAGCCTGGCCATCGGGTTGTCGACCGCGCGAATCGTCGAGGCGATCCTGGGTGACCAGCACCGCGTGCTGCCGGTGTCGACCGTGCAGAACGGCGTATACGGGATCAGCGATGTGTGCCTGTCACTGCCGACGGTCGTGACCGCCGCGGGCGCCGGTCAGGTACTCGAGCTGTCCCTCTCGGAGCCCGAACTCGCGGGCCTGCGGGCGTCTGCGGCAACCCTGAAGCAGGCGCAGACGTCGCTGGGTCTGTAGTCACATCGGAAGTGGAGGCGAAGATCGACAACCGACGAAGCGGTCTGCCCGATCTCGACGCGCTGGTCGACGCGACACCCGCCAGCCGCGATCGAGTCGTCGACTTCTTACGGGCGGCGAGCATCTGCGTCGTCGTCCTGTGGCATTGGTCGCTTTCGATCACCCACTGGGACGGCGACTATGCGCTCGTCATGCCCAATCCGATCGGCTACGTACCGGGCAAATGGATGGCGACGTGGGTGCTGCAGGTGATGCCCGTGTTCTTCTTCGTCGGCGGCTACGCCAACCTCGCGGGTTGGGAGGCGGTCACCCGGGCGGGCGGCGGTGCGGCGAAGTTCCTCGGGGCGCGGATGCGACGGCTGCTGACACCACTCGTACCGTTCCTGGCGGTCTGGCTGGTCTTCGATCTCATCGTGCAGGCCACCGGTCGGCGCGGTGTACTCGAGTGGGGCATCGTCGTGTTCGTCCCCTTGTGGTTCATCGGCGTCTACGCCGGGGTCGTCGCCGCCGTACCGCTGACGGCCCGCCTGCATCAGGCTTGGGGCTGGCGGGTATTGGCGGTCCTGGCCGCGCTGGTCCTCGGTTGCGATTTCCTGCGGCTCGGCCTGGATTGGGGCGGGCCGGCCCCGGGCCTGGTCGGTTCGGCCTGCGTATGGCTGTTCTGCCACCAGCTCGGCTACTTCTGGCGGGACGGAACGCTGATTGCCGGCGGCCGCCGACTCGCAGCCGCGGTGGCCGCTGCGGGTTTCACCGGACTGGTCGTCCTGACCACGTTCGGGCCCTACTCGCGGTCGATGGTCGCCGTGCAGGGCGAGGACACCAGCAACATGTTCCCGACAACGGCACCGATCGCGGCGCTCGCCACCTTCCAGCTCGGGCTGGTGATGCTCGGCCGGCCTCGGCTCAACGCCTGGCTGCAGCGCCGCGGACCCTGGCGGGCGGTGGTGGCGGCCAACGGCGTGACCATGCCCGTCTTCACCTGGCACATGACCGCGCTCGTGGTGTTCTTGTGGCTATATGAGCGAGCGGGATTCGTATTGTCGAGCGAGCCGACTGCGGCGTGGTGGCTCACCCGGCCCGTGTGGATCGTGGGCCCGGCCTTGGTGCTCGCCGTGATCTTGGCCGTGCTTGCTGGGAGTCGACTCACCGTCCGCCGGTGGTTCTTTCGCGATCGGCAGGTGTGAGCGTGACCAAGGCCGCGCCGACGGTGAACAGCGTCAGCCACTGGGTCCACGGCATCTCCTCGAGCACGTTGAGCATGCCGAACTCGCCGTCGGAATAGGTGGCGTTGGCCACGAGCCAATGCCCCACCACGACAAGGCCTATCGCCGACACTCGGTAGAAGTCCACCGACAGGTCGCGCTCTCCCATACCCGCCTCCGGTTCGGTCGGCTCAGCCTCGCATGACGAGGGCGAGGTCACGGTTGTCCATCCAGCGCTGCTCGGCGGGCCGCTGTGCGTTCTCCTCGATCAGCGTCGGGTAACTAGTGAGGTCGGTGAATCGCAGTGTGCCGGATTGGAATCCGATCATGGCGCTGGCCCGCCCGCCGGCTTCGAGCTGCTCGGAGAGGAATTCCATACAGCGTGCGGTCATGATGGTTGTCTGTATCCGGTCGAACGGCGAGGGGTTGCCACCTTCCTGGGCGTGGCCGAGGGTTTCCGCCCGGGCGTCGAACAGGCCTCCGCCTTCCTTTTGGAACAGCGACGTGATGAACTCCGTGGTGTAGACGCGATCGGAACCTTCGCTGCGGACAATCAAACCAACCCTCTTACCACCTCGGAACCTGGCCGTGAGGGCGTGGACATCGGCGGTGAGGCCGTCCAGTGTGATGCCGTCTTCCGGTAGGTAGATCCGGTCGGCGCCGGTGGCCAACCCGCCGACCAGAGCGAGAAACCCGCAGTCGTGGCCCATCACTTCGACTACGAAGACTCGCCGGGTAGCGACCGCTGACCGCCGTATCTTGTCGACATCGGCGACAATGCTGTTGAGCGCCGTGTCGCTGCCGATGCTCAACTCGGTTCCGGGCACATCGTTGTTGATGGTCATCGGCATACACACGATCGGGATGTCGAGAGCAGGGTATTCGTCCCGGTGCCGCTGCAGCTCGTACGCGGCCCGGTAGCCGGCCCACCCGCCGGCCACGAGGAGCCCGTTGATTCGTTGGGCCGCAATCTGTTCGGCGATCTGAGCGATGGCACCGGCCCCGGGAACGTAGCGATTGGTGCCGATCTCGGCGCCTCCCTCCGACACCCAGCCGCTGACGTCCATCCAGCCCATCTCGTGAACGTCACCGTCGCGTAGTCCAACAAATCCGTTGTTGGCCGCAAGGATCGTGTAACCCCGGTCGAGACCGATCCGAACGGCGACGCGCACGGCAGCGTTCATCCCAGGCGCCGGTCCGCCGCCGTGTACCACCGCGATCCGACAGCCTCGGTCCGGGTCGTTTCGCGGCGCGGCCTGCTGGATCGTCTGCAGAATCCGGTATGACTCTCCGAAACTCCCGCCGCGCAGCTTCATCGTGCCGTCGTAGTCATGTGACTTCACGCGTTCGGCAACCTCTTGCGTGCGCGCGACGCATTCCATCAGCGGCGAGGTGATCACCCGGTTCCCCTGCAACCCGATCAGCTGGGCGGGTCCGTGTGGCTCGTCGGCGAACAGCCGTTCCACAGCGCGATAGCCGAACTGCGTGGCCAGGTATCGGTCGAAAGCGCTTGGTACGCCGCCACGTTGCACATGCCCCAGCACGGTGACTCTGACGTCCTCACCGAGCTCGTCCTCCAGCAGCGTCCGAACCTGCTCCGCGGTGATCGGAATGCCGTCCCGGTCGCGCGCACCCTCTGCGACCACGACCACGCTGTGGCGACGACCGATGGAGCGGCCGGCCTTGATGTCCCGACACATCTGCGCACGCCAGTCCGCGCTCGGCGGGTGCTCCGGGATGAGGACCCAACTCGCCGCCGTGGCCAGCGATGACATCAGCGCGAGGTAGCCGCAATTGCGTCCCATCACTTCGACCACGAATGTGCGCTGGTGGCTGGCCGCCGTGCTGTGCAGGGCGTCCAATGCGTCGATGATCCGGTGCAAGGCGGTGTCAGCGCCGACCGTCATGTCGGTGCCCGACATGTCGTTGTCGATCGATCCAACCAGACCAGCAAGCCTCAGGAAGGGATGTTGGTCGGCCGTGTCCTGCGTAATAGTCCCGGCATCAACCAGTTCAGCGAGCAGCTCGGCCCACTCCTGACGGAACAGGTTGGCGCCGGCAAGACTTCCGTCGCCGCCGATCACCACGAGCGCGTCGATTCCGCGCTCGACCATGTTGCGGGCGGCCTCGCGGCGGCCTTCGCGGGTCCTGAACCGCTTCGATCGAGCGGTCCCGATGACGGTGCCGCCCAGGTGCAAAATCCCATCGGCGGCAGACGGTTCCATGCGCCGAATGAGGTCACCGCCGGTGACGAGGCCGTGATATCCCTCATGAACAGCGAACACGTCGATGCCCCGGTGGGCAGCGGTGAGGACGACCGCGCGCACAGCCGCGTTCATGCCAGCAGCGTCACCGCCGCTGGTCAGGACGGCGATACTCGATGGTGCAGACTTGACTTCAGACATCTCGTCGGCCTCCGTGCCGCTCGCGGATGAACACTCCGTTGGCTGTCCTGATCATCGCGTATTGCGGCAGGCGACGCGGTCGGGGGGGAAAGGCACAACCCCGATGGTGCCCCCGCACCCAGTGCTTCGTCGCCATGATGCGAATCTTCGCTCCCGGAAAATTGCGGCAGGGGCATACCCCGGTTTGCGCAGCGGCGACCTGAGCGGCCTTTAGCGCGCATTCCGGTCGGCGATCGCTCGATTCGTCATACCGTGAGCGGATGACAGATCAGATACCCGCAGTGAGCACCGGGCATCCGCCCGGCGCACTGATGCGCGTTCTCAACCCGTCGCTGCGGTTCCTGTTGCGTACTCCGCTGGCCGGCCCGTTGGGTAATCAGTTCATGGTGCTGAACTTCAGAGGCCGAAAATCCGGGCGGCAGTTCTCGATCCCGGTGAGCGCGCACCACATCGACGGCGGACTCTACGCGATAGCCAACACGGTGTGGAAGAACAATTTCCGGGACGGCGCGGACGCGGAGGTGGTGCACAGAGACACGGCGCGGAAGATGCGTGGCGACCTCATCACCGATCCGGGGGTGGTGGCCGATTTGGCGCAGCGGCTCGCACAGTCTTACGGCCCCAGGCGTGCGCAGACGACCATGGGCCTGAAGTTTCGCGACGGAGGCATTCCGTCGGTCGAGGATTTCGCAGAGGCGGTGCGGCGGGAAGGTATCGCTGCAGTGCGGTTCAGCCCCGCATGACCGAAATGTCTGCCGTTCGCCCCCCGGTCAGGCGGCGTCGACCGAAAGGCTCTGCTCGAAGGCGAACACGTTCTGAGGATCGTATTTCGCCTTGATCGCGCGCAACCGCCCCACATTGTCGCCCCAGTACGCCGATTCCCATCCAGGCATACCGGCATTCGGGACATTGACGTAGGCGCCACTTACGTACGGCGTCAGTGCTTCCGCGAACTCGGCGCACCACGTCAGGCACCCGTCTGTCAGCGGATCGTCGGAGGCCGAGACCCCGCCGCGGACACCCCACCCCGCACCGGGTTCGGCGTAGAACAGCGCATCGCGGTGCGCGAACGCGGAACCACCGGACGGCTCACTTGTCCGCACTGCGCCACCGAAGGCATTGGTGAAATAGTTGCAGTCCGGTGTCGGAGCCCTCGACATGAACGATGCGACGAGGTCGATGGCTTCCGGCGGATACGGCTCATAGATGAACTGCGACAGGAACTTCCAGTTCGCGGCTTCGTCGGCGGGTGGTATCTGGAAGCCAGCGTAGACATCCGCCCACCGCGCGTCGGCGGTCGAGATGTGCGGCTTGCCGACAGTGAGGATCGGCGCCAGCATCTGCTTGGCATCGGCCTCGGACCCGTCGGTCAGTACCGCGACCATCACGATCTCCTCGCGGCGGATCTCCAACTGGCTGGTGAGCCGATCGTCGACGTGTGGGGCGCTGTGCTGCCATGCGTCGAAGACCGGCGGAAGCTGCCCGAGCCCCGACCACGTCGCCACGACATGGATGGCTTGCGTCAAGGGATGGATGCGGTAGGTCAGCGATGTGACAATGCCGAAATTGCCGTTGCCGGCGCCGCGTAATGCCCACAACAGATCGGGGTTGTTCTGCTCGTCGGTGATGATCGCCGTCGCGCCGTCGTCGCCCGAAGCCACGACGACCTCCGCCGCGAGCAGATTGTCGGACGCCATACCGTATCGGCGGGTGAGCAGACCGAAGCCGCCGCCGAGGGTCGCACCGACAAGCCCGACGGTACCTTCGGTTCCCGTCGGCGCGGCGAAACCGGTCGCGCCGAGCGCTGTGACCGTTTCCAACTGAGTGAGTCCGGCGCCGACGGTGGCAACCTGTGAGGCCGCGTCGATGGCGGTCGACTTCATCCGGCTCACATCGATCACCAGGCCGTGGTCGACAGCCGACCAGCCCTCCAGGCTGTGCCGTCCGCTACGTACCCGCAGGGGCAGACCGTTGCGTCGTGCCCATGCCACGGCGTTGACCACATCCTGTGTGCCCGTGCAGAACACGACCGCATCGGGTTGCGGAGAGAACAGGTGGTTGTAGCCGAGTCGCGCCGCGTCGTAGCCCAAATCTCCCGGCCGCACAACGTCTCCCGTCAGCGTTTCGGTCGACCCTTCAGTGCTTGAAGACATTGAGTTCTCCGGGTTCGGTCTCCAGGACGTCGCGGCTGAACATGCGCAGCTTGACGAAGTACAACCCACCGAGGACGAACAACCCGCCCACGATCACCGTCAGAACGGGCGCCGAGGGAGTGTTTGAGCTCCGGTTCGTAGCCGCAGTCCTCACAAATTCGTCGGCAAGTTCGTCGTCCGGTGCGACCGCTGTCATGAATCGACCTTCCGAAGGCTGAGGACAGTGAAACGAACGTACCGACCGGCCGCGAAGATAAGCGCGGAATTGACGTCTATGGAATATTCGGTGCCCTACTGTTCATCTAGTGCAGGAGGGGCGGATGACCACAGAGGACGTCGTGCATGGTCGGTCCGCCGATGACGAGTCTCGGGAATGCGGCTATACGCCCGAACTGAAGCGGAGCCTCGGCTCGTTTCAGGTGTTCGCGATCTCGTTCGCGTTCATCTCGGTCGCCGTCGGTGTCTTCGCCAGTTATGGTGCTGTCCTTCAGAGTTCGGGACCCGTCGGCATCTGGCTGTGGTTGGTTGCGGCGGTCGGGCAGACGCTCGTAGCTTTGGTGGTCGCGCAGTTCGCCGCCCGCATCGCGCTCAGCGGGTCCTCCTATCAGTGGGCATCGAGATTGGCCAACCCGAAGGTCGGTTGGTTCTTCGGGTGGTTGACGTTCTGGTTTCTGGCCATCGGAGTGGTGGCGATGGACAACGCGCTCGCCAGTCAAGCGCTGATGCCGCTGCTGGGCATCGCACCGGATGAGGATGTCGCCCGGCTGATCACGCTGGCGCTGCTGGCGATGCAAACGGTGCTCGTCATCGCATCGACCCGACTGCTCGGCGTGGTCACTTCGACCGCGGTCGCACTCGAGTTGACGATCGTCGTCGTGCTGGTGATCGTCCTGGGGGCGGTGATGGTGCACAGCGGCAGCGGAACCGTCGACAATGTCGTCTCGCGGGGTGTCGCCGCCGGCGCATCCGACTACTTCGCGATCGGTGGCGGCTTGATGGCGGGGATGGTGATGGGACTGGTGACGCTGGTCGGATTCGACTCGGCGGCCAATCTGGCCGAGGAGGCCAAGGATCCGTACCGCAGTGTCCCCCGGGCGATCGTCTCCTCGGTGATCGCGTCGGCTGTCCTGGGCTTCATCTTCATCTTCATTCTCACCGTCGCGATCAAGAGCATCCCCGAGGTCAGCACCAGCGAATCGCCCGTCGCCATGATCATTCGCGGTCAGCTGGGGCCCGTCACGGAGCGAATCCTGTTGTCGGGTATCGCGTTCGCGATGTTCGGTGCGGCGATGGTGATGCTGGCCTCGTGCTCACGCATCGTTTTCGCCATGGCACGCGATTCACGCTTTCCCGGCTATACCCTGTTCCGGCGGGTCAACCAGCGCACCCGTACACCGATTCCCGCGACCGTGTTGATGTTCGTCGTGGGTGTCGTCCTCATGGTGGCGCTGCCCGGTCAGGCCCTTCTGCAGCTGATTGTCGGGTCGACGATCCTGCCGGCGCTGATCTATGGGGCCATCACGGTGCTGTACCTGTCGGTGCGAAAGCGGCTGGGCCGCAAGGAAGGTGCGTTCGGGCTGGGCCGTTTCGAGGTGCCCGTGGCGATCGCCGCCCTCGTCTGGGTGGCTTTCTCGTTGGTCGCGCTGATGTCACCCTCGGACTCCCTGGTCCCCGACCTGATCGTCCTCGGCGTCGTGTCGGCGGGCGGGCTGTACTTCGCCAAGATGTTGATCTTCAACCGTGAGGTACTCGAGACCGAGCCTGGAGATCCTGACGCGTTCTGAGTGGGAACCGCCCAGCTGGAAACCGGTGCGCGGATCGTGTCCTAGCGCCCAGATCCCTGTGTGCAATCTTCGACTACGGCTGCTCCAACAGCCGCAGGGGGTGCAGGCCGTCGACGGCGCCGACGAACGGTGGATGGATGCTGTAGCCGATCATGCGGCGGATGTCATCGGAGACCTCGCGCGCGGTGTCGCGGGATATCGAGAGCGTGAAGGCCTCCATCGGCCGCAGCCACGGCTGGCAGTACTGGGCGGTGACGGCCAGTCGCGCGGCGTCGGTGGTGTTGGCGCCGCCGCCGTGCCAGAGGGTGCCGACGAAGAAGACGCAGGAACCGGCGGGCATGACGACGGGTATCGCGGGGTCGCCCGGTTCGGGGCGACGCCTGCCCCAGCGGTGACTGCCGGGGTAGAGCACCGTGGCGCCATTGTCGGCGGTGAAGTCGTCGATCGCCCAGATGGTCGCGGCGGCAAGGGGTTCGCGTGGTCGCGGGATCGGGTAGAAGCCGTCGTCGTGGTGGGCCAACTGCGCCGTCTCGCCGGGCTGGATGTTGATGGCCTGCAGGGCCGACAGCAGGTAGTTGTCCATCAGCAGTCGATCGAGGACCGCCAACACCCGCGGATGGTCGACCAACCGGTCGCACACCCGAGTCCTGCTCAGCAGGCTGTAGACGCGCTGGGTGCGGTGTCCTTCGAACGAGTTGCGGCCCGTGTGCGCGAGCCACGGCGCGACCGTCTCCTTGATCTGCGCGCACTCGTCGGCGCTGAGCAGGTTTTCCCAGATGAGATAGCCGTCGCGGTCGAGCGCCGCCATATCGGCGTCGACGACGGCCGGGTCGACCGAGGCGCCGCCGGTGGCTGTCCATTTGTGCCGGCGCGCCAAATCACTGCGCAGGTCATCGAGCGTGGTGACCGGGTCATCGTCGATGCTCATCAGCGGCCCTCCCCTGCGTATCGGTCGACCTACCCAAACACTGGACCTCGCGCGGGCAGTGGTCAAGGACCTGCGGCGCTGTGGCGTTGTCCTACACCGGTGAGCGGGCGCTCGCCGCCCGCAATCCCTCAGATCAGCAGCGCTTGGTTCCGCATAGCGGCGAGGTGGTGCAGCAGCGCCTCGTTGCGGCCGAAGACGACGTGGTCGACGCCGGCCGTCAGACCGCGCTGGCACGCCTCGGCCATCGGAAAGTCCTGTCCTTCGAGAACCTGGGCGGCGCCATCGAGTCCCATCTTGTACCAGGCGCGTTCGTCGTCGGTGACCGGTTCCGCGGGTGCCGAGATGGACAGGTAGACCACGGTCTCGCCCGGGTTGCTGCCCGGGTAGGCGCGCAGCATCTGCGATGTGCCCGGTGCCTCGATCAGCACGCAGCTGGGAAACAGCCCGTACACCACCGTGCCGAAGAACTGGTCGGGCCAGTCGGCCTCTGAAAGATCTCGGTACTGCACGATTTCGCGGAACGGGAAGGCCCAGCGGATATTCCGGCCGTAGATGTCGTAGACCGAGTTGTTCGATGCCAACGGGTCCAAGGTGTCGGCATGGACGAAGGGAAAGTGGTAACCCTCGAAGTTCACGTCGACAGCGAGCTTCCAGTTGCATGCGATGTCGTAGCGCCGGGTCTCCACGTGGAACACCCGGTCAAAGGCGTAGTCGGACAACGGCGTCGCGATACCGTCCAGCGCCGTCGACACATCGACGTCGGCCGACAGTCCCACGACCAGAAGCCCACCCTGCATGCTGATGGGTAACGAGATCAGGCCGCGGTCTTCGAGGTCTGCTCCGGCGAACATCGTGCGGGCGGGCGCCCCCTTGAGCCGACCGTCCAGGCCGTAGGTCCAGCCGTGATAGGGACAGGTGAGCGTTCGCGTTGCACCGCAGCCGTCGGCCACCTGCGCGCCTCGATGTGCGCAGCCATTGATGAACGCGCGCCGCGCACCGTCCTGCGCCCGTGTCACCAGAACGGGTGTGCCCATCACATCCTTCGTCACATACGAGCCGGGGGCGGCGACCTCGCCTCCCCAGCCGATCACGTGCGGCATGCTGCGCAGCATCCGGATGTCGGCCTCGAAACGGTCGCGGTCGACGTAGGCGCTGCGCGGCTCGCGCCACACCCGATCGGCGATGTCAAGGCTGTCGTTCTCGAAGTGCTTCAGGACGCGGCGGGTGAGCTCGAGAGCTTCTTGTCGTGGCACGGGATTACCTCAGTAACGGACGGGATCGTCGACAAGGGATGCGCGCAGCGCGCGCACCTGACTGGCGAAGAAGCGCTGCGACACAGAGGCATTCGGGGCGATCAGATCGAAAGCGTGGAACGCGCCATCGGCGATCTCCTCGTGGACGTCGACACCGGCGTCCCGTAACCGCTGCACGTAGGCCCGGCATTCGTCGTGGAAGAGGTCGAGGGTCCCGACGCCGATCCACGCCGGGGCCAGCCCGGACAGGTCGGCGCGGCGCGCCGGGACCGCCGCCTCGGGGTCGGCACCGGCGAGGTACCACTGCCAGGCGGTGCGGTTGTCGCGCGCAGTCCACATCACCCGGCGCCGGGACTCCGCAGGGGTCCGATCATCGAGCATCGGGTAGACCAGCATCTGCAGTGCGAGTTCGACGTCGCCGCGGTCATGGGCGAGCTGCGCCACCGCCGCGGCGAATCCGCCGCCCGCGCTGGCCCCGCCGACGGCGACCCGCGCCGGATCCACCCACGGCTGCCGGGTCAGCCATTGCAGTGCGGTGTAACAGTCTTCGAGCGGCGCCGGGTATGGATGCTCCGGCGCGAGGCGATGATCCACCGCGACGACCGCCACGTCGGTGAAGTTGGCCAGCTTCCTGCAGAACCGATCCTCCTGTGCCGCAGAGCCCATCACGGTTCCGCCGCCGTGGATCCACAACAGCGCCGGACCGGGCGGCGCGCTACCGCGCGGACGGTGAACACGGACGGCGACGTCGCTGTTCACGCGGGCCACTTCGACGCCGCGCATCCGCCCGGTGTACCCGGCGAGCGCCATCAAAGCGCGCGGCACCGCCAAACCTCGGTGCAGCGCATAACCTTTCGGCAGGATCCGCGCGATCCGTCGCAGTTCCGGGTCGATCTGCGCGTAGTCGATGTCACCCACTGGCCGCTACCGCCTCGGCCGGTGCCGGGATCGTCTGGCCGGCGCGCAGGAAGCTACCGGTCCGGACCGTGCCGACCAGCTCCGTCGGGACGCCGTCGCGCACGACCGTGCGGCCGGCGACCAGCACCGCCGTGACCGCGTCGTCGTTGCGGTTGACCATCCGGCTCAGCCCCCCGTACTGATCGACGGTCTCCTCGGCGTAGGCGTCGAGCGATTCGTCCAGGTGCGCGGGGTCGATCACGGCCACGTCGGCGCGATCCCCGACCCGCAGATGGCCCGCGTCCAGCGAATACCAGTCGGCCAGTTCGCCCGTCAGTCGGTGCACGGCGTGCTCGACCGTCATGAACTCCGCACCGGCCTCGGCGCTCTGCTGGACATGGCGCAGCAGGCGCAGATTGCAGTTGTAGAAGGCCATGTTGCGCAGGTGGGCACCGGCGTCGGAAAAACCGACCTGAATACCCGGATCCACGGCGAGTTTCTTCAGGATTCTGGGCCGGTGGTTGGAGATGACGGTGCGCCAGCGCAGGGCGCTGCCGTACCGGACCACGAGGTCGAGAAAGGCGTCGACGGGATGCAGACCGCGGTCCAAGCCGACCTGCCCGAAGGTTCTGCCCACCAATGATTCGTCGGGGCAGGCGACGATGTCGGCGTCGAAGAAGTCCCGGTGCCAGGCCCCGATCTTGAACTTGTTGTCGTACTCCTTGCGGAACCGGAGTCGATAGTCCTCGGCCTGTATGAGCTCGTCGCGTTCCACCTCGTCGCGCAGGTGCAGAGCCGCGGCGCCGGCGCCGAGCTCCTCGAAGATCACCAGATCGATGCCGTCGCCGTAGACCTCGAACGGCACTGGCAGGTGCTGCCACCGGAAGTCGCCGCCGAGCCCGTTGACGACTCGCGCTGCGCCGGTGAGGATCTTGTGGCCGATCGGGTTCGACTTGGCGTCGGCGGCAGCCAGAAAGCTCATCTTCAACGGACGGCGCACCCCACCGATCGATCGCACGAGCTGTGCCGCCATCTTCAGCGGATGCTGTATGTCGGGTCCGCTCTGCAGCACCCGGCCGCGCCGGCGCACCAGCCGGGTGAGCCGACGCATCTCCCGCCGTTTCACGTAGGTCGACGGCAGCGTGCGGGAGCGGCAGACATCGCCGTCGAGCCGGTCGAACAGCAGCTGTTGGGAGGACAGGCCGATGAAGCCGGCGTCGAGCGCCTCGGTGAGCCACCGTTCCATCTGCGCGAGTTCTGCCTTCGTCGGCTGATCGTCGTACGTCGTCGCGCGCTCGAGCCCCATGACGGCGGTGCGCATGTCGGAGTGGCCGATGAACGCCGTGATATTCGGCCCGAGGGGCCGCGCCTCGAGGGCCCGGGCGTACTCCTCGGCGGTGGACCAGGTCTTATGCCGATCGATGGCGGCGATGACGTGCTCGCGCGGTATCGCCTCCACCCGGCCGAACAGATCACCCGCGTCGACGCCGCCGACATGCACCGTCGACAGCGAGCACGATCCGACCACCACCGTGGTCACGCCGTGGCGAAGCGACTCGGTCAGGCCCGGACCGTTGAGCACCTCGACGTCGTAATGGGTGTGAATATCGATGAACCCGGGCAGAACCCACTTCCCCCACGCGTCGATCTCCTCGACGCCGCCGATCGGTTCGTCGGTTACCACGGCGACATGGCCGTCGCGGATGCCGAGGTTGCGGATAGCCGACGGACCGCCTGTTCCGTCGAAGTACCGGCCGTTCTTGATCACCACGTCGAAGCTCATCGAGCCTGTGCTCCTCATCGCCGATCGTCACCCCACACAATACAGATGTGAATTAATGTATGGTCACGAAATGACCGATCCGGAACTCATCGAGTTCGATCTCCCGCGGCTGCGGATGAGCGCGCTCAGCTGGGGAGCCGCGGACGGAAGGCCGGCCATCTGCGTGCACGGCTTCCCGGACAGTGCGTACAGCTGGCGGACGCTCGCACCGATACTGGTGGACAACGGCTTTCGCGTGATCGCGCCGTTCACGCGTGGCTATGACCCGACGGAACCCGCGCCCGACGGTGACTATCACCTGGGCGCGCTGATGTGCGACATGGTCGACCTGCACGCGCACCTCGGCCGACCGGCCGACGCGGTGCTGATCGGCCACGATTGGGGCGCGTTCACCGCCAGCGGGCTCGCCGCTTACCCGGGCTCCCCGTTCGCCGAGCACATCGTGATGTCGGTGCCCCCGCTCGCGGCGATGGACAACTCGCGGCGCGGGCTGGGCCAGAATCTGCGGATGGCCGCGATCCAACTGCGCCGCAGCTGGTACGTGCTGTTCTTCCAGTTGCCGTTCGTGCCGGAGCGGGTGCTGCACCGGGTGATCCCCCGACTCTGGAGGGATTGGTCGCCACCAGGGGTGGACGTGCGCGACGGTGTCGCAGCGACGCTGGACGCGCTGCCCTCGCTCGCCCACCGCAAGGCAGCGGTGTCGTACTACCGGTCCATGGTTCGATTCACCCGTCCCGCAGCGCAATACGCGGGCCTGCACCGGTTCCGGTTCAAGCTGCCCAGCCATCCGGTGCTCGTACTCCAGGGTGAACAGGACGGCGCGGTCCAGCCCGGTTATTTCGACGGGGTCATCGACGCGCTCCCGCCGGGTAGCCGAGTGCGCACGATTCCCGGTGCCGGACACTTCTTGCAGGTCGATCAGCCCCGAGTGGTCGGCAGCGCCATCCTCGAGTACCTCAAGGTCGGCTGAGTTCAGCGGTCCTGTCCGAGCTCCGCAGTTCGTAGTCGTCTGGATCGGGGTGGCTCGTCCATCGCCAGTAGTCGAAGATGCGGAACCCGTACAGAGTGGGCAACCCACCCGACGCGTTCTTGTAGTAGCTGCTCGAGATTGCAGGGTGGCTGTAGACCATCTGGCTGAGACGTTCCTGGTTGCGACGGTCGTAGTCGGCGCAGACGTCCGCCCGCGGCATCGCCGAGTCGTACCCGCCGGCCAGCAGCATGTCGATGCAGCCCATGATGTAGCGCATCTGGCACTCCGAGTTGTAGATGATGCTGGCGCCGTTGACGCCGTTGGTGCCTGGGCCGTACATGCAGTAGAAGTTCGGGAATCCCGGCACCGTGACGCCCAGGTACGCGTACGCCGAATCACCCCAGGCGGTGTTGAGTGCGAGCCCGTCGAGACCGCGCACATCGATCGGGCCGAGCTGATGGTTGACATCGAAACCGGTGGCCCACACCAGCACATCGGCGCGGCGGTGCACGCCGTCGACGGTGATGACGCCGTGGGACGTGATCTCGGCGATGCCGTCGGTGACCAACTCGACATCGTTGCGCTGCAGCGTGGTGAGCCAGGTTCCGTTGTCCTGCAACGTCCGTTTGCCCATAGGCGGGTATTTGGGTGTGACCTTCTCCAGCAGGTCCTCGTCGGTGCAGAAGTTGCGCATCCACGCAATGAACATCTCGCGGATGGCGTGGTTGGACGCGTTGCACGACAAGCCGCCGTTGTCCCAGTGCGGGTCGATGCGGACCTGTTCGTCGAGCGCGTCGGCGATCGGCCACCACGACACGAACCGCAGCCACCGCGCGTAATACGGCAGGTGCCGCATCGCCCACCGTGCCCCGTCGGGAACGACGTCGTGGTACATCGGGTTGGGCGCCATCCACTGCGGGGTGCGCTGATAGACGTCGACATGCTCAGTCAGGTCCGCGATCGCGGGCACGAGTTGAAACCCGCTGGCGCCGGCGCCGATGACGGCGACCCGCTTGCCTTTCAGATCGACGTCGTCACGCCAGTCGGCGGTGTGGAAGGACGGTCCGCTGAAGGTGTTGGCGCCCTTGATGTCTGGGATCACCGGGTTGCTGAACTGGCCGACGGCGCAGATCACGGCGCGTGAGGTCAGTTCCTCGGTTCGCCCGTCGGCGCCCCGGACGGTGACCCGCCAGGTTGCCGAGTTCTCGTCCCACGTCGCGCCGGTGACCGCGGTGTCGAAGCGCACGTGCGGCACGACGCCGTACTTGTCGGCGACGTTCTGCAGATACTGCAGGATCTCGGGTTGTTCGGCATAGTAGTGCCGCCAGTGGTCGGTCGGTTCGAACGAATAGGTGTAGTACTGGCTGGCGATGTCCACACGGCAGCCCGGATACCGGTTGGCCAGCCAGGTGCCGCCGACCGCGGACCGCTTCTCGACGATCGTGAACGGCACACCGGCGGCCTTGAGCTTGATGCCGGCCAGCAGTCCGGCTTCACCGCAGCCGATGACGACGACCGGAAAGTCGTGGCGCTGCTGCGCGGTCGATGCCAGCACCGGTCCACACTGATCGGCGTCGGTGAAACGCAGGTCCGCGGCGACATAGTCGACGAACTCCTCGGTCACCGTGCCCGCCGAGATCACGTTGAGCATCACCCGCATCTGCTCGGCGTCCGGCACGAACGGCGCGGGGCATCCGCGGTCTCGGTAGTCGCGGATCACCTCGACGGCGCGGTCGCGTACCTTCTGCTTGTCGGGTTCGCTCATCGCACCCTGCAGGTCCATCGCGATGAGCGCATACGGGCCGGGCATTTCGTCGAGCACGCCCATGTCGCCGGTCATGTGGACCATCGACATCAGCAGGGCGGGGACGCTCGCGTCGGCGACGGCGGCGCGGATCACATCGTCCGGGTCGTCGAAGGGCTGACCGAGCAGAGCATCACATTCCGCCAATCGGCCCATTCGCGAAGAATACACAATTCGCAAGACGTATGGTCTGATTTGATCGACCCACTCGACGAGGAGTCCGACGACGATGTCCAACCTGAAGATGCGGCGCGTCCGATTCGATCTCGGCGGCGACGACGTGCCGTTCAACTGGAACCCGCAGCGGCCGGCGTTCGCGATGCAGTGCAATCTGATCACCTTCTTCGCACCCGGCTTCGAGAAGTTCATCGTCGACGCGACCCGCGAAGCGATCCCGCTGATGCGCGATCCACGGCAAGCCGAGGAGGCGAACGCCTACCTGCGGCAGGAGGCACAACACTCGGCGGCGCACATGAGCCACTTCCGTGCGCTGGTCCGGCGGTGGCCGGGCCTGCAGGAGACGATGGACGAGGTGATCGCCTCCTACGACCGCCTCACTGCCACAAAACCTTTGGCGTGGCGGCTCGCGTACACCGCGGTGATCGAGAACACCTTCACGCCCTACTTCAAGGTGTTCCTCGACCACGAGGACAAGCTGTTCGCACCGGGCGACGAACGCGTCGCATCGCTGTTCCTCTGGCATTTCGTCGAGGAGATCGAGCATCGCAGCTCCGCGCTGATGGTGTATAACGCCGTGCACGGCGACTTTCTCTATCGCGCCAGGACGATCGGCTCCGTCGCCGTGCACCTCGGCGAGATCGCCGGGATCGTCTCTCGCGGGTTCCAAAAGCATGTCCCGGCAGCCGACGGCGGCCACTACGGCCGCCTGCTGCCCGACCGAATGACACCGCCGTCCTTGCTCGCGGCGGCTCGCGCCGCCCGACAAATGACCGAGCCCGGGCAGGCCACCTACGCCGGCGTGCCCAGGAAGGAGATGATCGCAATGCTGACCGGCCTGGTCCGATCACAGGGGCCGAACCATGACCCGACCCACGAAAATCTCCCTCCGTTCGCGGAACGCTGGTGCGACAGATACGACGAGGAGCCGAAGAGCGCCGCCCACTGGTACTCGGTCGGCATGGCCGGTGTTGGCGAACCCCGCCGCTAGGATCGCGACATGCAGGGCGCGGAGGTGGGCGACTAGTGGCGCGGCGCCATGGCTGGTCGGGCAACACACCCGCCTCTGACGAGGAGGCGATCAGCCGCATCCTCGATGCCGCCGACGAGATCATCGCCGAGCGCGGCTCGGCCATGCGAATCGCCGACGTCGCGCGGTCGCTGGGGGTGACCCGGCAGACGGTGTACCGCTACTTCCCGGGCACCGAGGCGCTCCTGCTCGCGACAGTGATGCGCTCCGGCGACGGCTTCCTCGATCAGTTGGCCCATCACGTGGGCGACGAAACCGACGCCGTCACCGCCGTAGTCGAGGGGCTGGCGTTCGCGATCGAGAACCTGTCCCGCGACGATCGCATCATCTACATCCTGAGTAAGAGGTCCCGCGGTGAGCTCGCACCGTCGCTGTCGTCCGACACCGCGATGGCCTTCAGCCGATCGATGCTGCACCGGTACGAGGTGGACTGGGAGGCAAACGGGTTCGACGAAGAGGCGCTCGGCGAGCTCGCCGAGTTCTTGCTGCGGATCCTGTACTCGTACCTCGTCGACACCAACAAGAAACACCCCACCGGCACCGAACTGCGAACCTTCCTCGCGCGCTGGGTGGGCCCCGCCGTCATCTATCCGCGGTTTGCGGTGGCCATGGAGTCGGTCGCCAAGGTCGCTGTCCCGCAGCGTCCTGACCGCCGATCCGCGTCATAACCGGTTCGTCAGGACCGTCCGAAGCCTCACACCGTCACCGGGGCCGCGGGACGAAGTTGCCGTGGAAGCCCTGCGGGATGTGGTGGCGCAGGTTGGCGGCGGCGATCGGGCCGGCGGCGATATCCGCTGCGTCGAAGATCACCAGCCGAGACTTATGCGTCCGCGCCTGGTACTCGACGGAGAGCACCCAACCGTCGTCCTCCGTGGTCGCGTTGGGTTTGGCGGCGAATACCGGTTCGCAGAAGCTGTTTCCGGCCTCGGGCGTGGTGTACGTCGCCGCGGAATTGTCGCTCAGATCGAGTCTGGTGATCGAGTCGTAGAACGAGACAAGATGGTGGCGCGTGTTGAGGTACGCGTACCGGTGCTTGCGGCCCTCGAATGCGTCGTTGTGCCGGGGGAATTCGCAGGGCAGCCCCGACAGCGGTTCGGCCAGGACACGTCCCGACCGCGTGATGCGGTACCTCATGAACGTCGAGGGTGCGTCATCGAGGGGCGCCACATGGAATCGGTTGAGCCGCCCCAGGAGTCGCCCGTCGTCGTACGTGATTGCGTCGATGACGGTGTCACCGCCGTCGTCGTGGGCGTTGCTGAGGTGGAACATCAAAACGGGGTCGTATTCGATGGTGCGGATCTTGCCGCCGTCGCGCGGCACCAACACGAACACGCTGCCCTTCTCGGGCCGGTACCGCATGGCGTCGCCCATCGGCTTGAGCCCCAACAGCACCGGTAAAGCCGCCGGGATGATCGGCGATACCACGAACACCAGATGGCTCTCCGTGAGCGCGAAGTCGTGCACCATGGCGACGTAGGGCAGTCGCGCCGAACGGTAGTGCTTCAGCCGGCCCGCCGGATCGGTGCGATAGATCCGCAGGTGTGGCCGTGGGATGAACTCGACGCCGAAGTTGTACATCTCGCCGGTACGCGGACAGAAACTCGGATGCGCCGAATACGAACCCACCCACCGCAACTCACCGCCGAATCGGCGAACGCCGGTGGTCTCCAGTGTCTCAGGGTCGATTTCGTGGGGCGGTCCACCTTCCCAGAGCGCGTAGAGCCGGCCGGCGTGTTCAACGACGTTCGTATTGGCCAGGTTCGGCGGAAGGCGACCGATGTTGGACTTGATGCCACCGGGCGCGGCGGTGCCCATAGGGTTCAGCCCGGTCTTGCCGAGATAGTGGTTGGTCCGCACGTACCTGTTCTTGTAGTGGACCGATCCGTCGGCGATGGTGAACGCCGAGAGCATGCCATCGCCGTCGAAGAGATGGTGCAGCGGCCGACCGCTGTGGTCCTGCCAGCGGCCGGGCCCGTTGCGGTACAGGGTGCCTTCGAGGTCGGCCGGAATGGTTCCGTCGATGTCGTCGACCGAGTAGTCGTATTCGGCCAGTTGCGGCTCGCTGACGCCGAGGCTTCGGACGTCGGCGTCGCTGAGGGCCGCGAGCTGGGCCGTCAGCTGGTCCCGCTCGCTGACCGGAAGGGACGCCAGGTACCGATCGAGTTCGGGCAGGGCGGGCCCGTCGGTCGACATGCTCGGAGTCTGGGTCACCGGGCGCACTCCTTTACTGAGACTAATTGGCAATCTAGTCTCAGTTTGCGGTAGGCCGCAATGGTGCTGCGGTAGAAAGAGTCGGTGGCCAGGACTCGTTCGTCGGCACAGCTGGTGCGGGCCGCTTTGGACCTGATCGCCGAGGGCGGCCTCGATCGGCTGACCTTGCGCGAGGTCGCGCAGCGTGCCGGCGTCTCGCGGGCCACGGCCTACCGCGAGTTCCGCGACAAAGACGGGTTGCTGGGCGCGATCGCCGAGCAGGAGATCGGCGCGATGATCGCCGCGACGGTCGCAGCCTTTGACCCGCAGGCGGACCCGACCGCGCAGACCGCCGCGATCGTCACCACCGCGCTGCGCTACCTGCGCACTCACCAGGCGTTCGTCTACGTTCGCGACCACGAACCCCACTGGTTGCTCTACGCCGGGCTGCCGGTCGGCAACAGCCGAATGAACCTGGTGCAGACGGTGGCGGCGATGGTCGCGCAGGCAATACCGCCTTCGGACGAACTCGCCCTGACGCCGGTCGCCGCGGCCGAGGTCGTCGTCCGGACCGTGCTGTCACACGCGCTGATCGAGGACAGCGCGCTGACCGAACAGGAAGTGGCCGAGGTGGTCAGCCGCGCGATCACCCGGCGCTGAATGCGGCCGGGGCGGTCGCCTCAGCTTTCGGCCAGCTTCTCGGTCTGCTTGGCGATAAAGGAGTTCCAGTCCGAGGCGCGCTCGACGAGGACGTCGCGAACCTGATCGTCGGTGAACAGCATGAAGGTGTCGTTGAGGATGGCTTCGGCGACCTGCTCGCCGACCTCGTCTGGTAGAAGGATCCCAAATTGTTCGCCGGGGTAGCCGGTTTGGACCTCGGGACCGAATGTGGGAGGCATCGTCGCGAGGATGTTGGTCGCCACCGGGCCGGGGCAGAGCACGGTGACACCGACCCCCTGCGGCTGCAGATAAAGCCGGAGTCCTTCTGAGATCTGGACGATCGCGGCCTTCGTCGCCGCGTAAGGCATCCGGTCGTAGGAGTACGTGTAGAGACCGGCGAACGACGCGGTGTTCACAATGTGGCCGTGACCCTGCGCGATGAGAAGCGGGAGGAAGACGGCGTTGCTGCGCACGACGGACATCAAATTGATATCGATGATCCGCTCCCACTCACTGACCGGCAGATGGTCGGGTCGACCGCTGGTCAGTACGCCGACGTTGTTCATCACGATGTCGACCGACCCGAACCGGTCCAGAGCGAAGTCGCGAAGGTCGGCAAAGGCGTGATCGGTTCCGACGTCGCATACGAACGCCTCGGCCGTGTAACCGTTCTCTCGCAGTTGCGCCGAGGCGTCATCGGCGTTGTGGGCGTGGACATCCGCGATCACGACCCGCGCTCCCCGCGCGGCCAGGGAGTGTGCGGTCGCACGGCCGATGCCGCTGGCTCCGCCGGTGATGACCGCGGTGGCGTCCTGCAGGTTCACCGGATCGTGAAGCCGGCGTCGAGCGGCCATTGAATGCCGGTGATGAACTTGGCCTCTTCGGAAACGAGGAAGGCCACGGCGTTGGCGACGTCCTCGGGCTGAAGGATGGGCAACGGGAGCGCGTTCTCCATGCCGGAGATCGCGTTCTGGCCGCCTTCCGCGGCTTGTGCCATCAGCGCGTTCATCGCGTCGTTCTGCGTCATGCCGCTGAGGACCCCGGTGGGGTGGATGGTGTTGACGCGGATCCATTCCGGGGCAAGGTAGTTGGCGAGGTTCTGCATCAGCGCCACCACGCCTCGCTTCGCAGCCGCGTAGGCGTTACCGCTGGCGTTGAGTGAGGCGGTGCCCTTCAGGCCCGCGGTGGAGCTGGTGATGACGATCGACCCGCCGCGCTTGCCGTCGCGCATGACGGGCAGGGCGGCTCGGATGGTGTGGTAGACGCCGGTGAGGTTGGTATCGATGACGTCCTGCCAGTCCTGCATGAAGTCGTCGGATTCGCCTGCAAGGCGGACGATTCCGGCGTTGGCGATGATGATGTCGATACGGCCGAGCTGCTCGACGCCGGCGTCGACCGCGGCCTGTATGTCGTGGAAGCTGCGGACATCGCCTTTGCGTGCCACCATGCGGCGGCCTTCCTTCTCGACGAGCCGTTCGGTTTCCTCGAGGTCGTCGAGCGTGGCGTTCGGATACGTCATCGTCGCGATGTCCTCGCAGATGTCGACACCGATGATGTCGGCTCCGTCGCGCGCCAACCGCACCGCGTGCGCGCGGCCCTGCCCTCGGGCGGCACCGGTGATGAAGGCGACCTTGCCTTCGAGTGGCTTCGACATCAGTCTCCTTCCGAGGCGGACGCGATCCGCCGCCACGATTCGTCGGCGGCCGTCTGCAGCAGGCGGCCCTTGGGGAATCCGCTGTAGGCGGAGAACTGCAGGATGACCTCGTTCATCTCCGCACGGGTGATATCACCCGACTCCAGCGCCGAGCCGACATGCGAGTAGATCGGCCCGAGCGCGCCCGACACTCCGACGGCGGCGACGGTGATCAGGCGGCGCTCACGACGGCCGAGGTCGGGTCGTTGCCAGAGATGGCCGAAGACGAACGCGAGGATGCCCGCCTGAAAGTACGGCGAGTCGCGCGGTGGCGGGGGAAGCAGGTTGACCTCGACGAAGCACTTCTCGCCCTCGTCGAGGCGGACGTGGTGATCGGTCGGCCCTAAAGAGTCCACCGGCAGATCGGACCGCGGGGGGACCTCCTCACCGCGCTCGGCGGCCAACCGTGCCCATTGGCTGCGAGCCGCTCCTTCGGCTTCGGACGCCCGAGGCCAGCCGCAGTAGACGGCGAATTGGAGTACGAACTCGAGGATCTCGTCGTAGGTGATGTCACCGCTGGCAAGTGCGGCGTACATGTGCTGGTTCATGTGGTCGACGCTCTCAAGGGCGCATACACAGGTGAGCGTGACCAACCGGCGATCTCGCCTACTGAGGCCCGGTCGTTCCCAGACGGGCCCGAAGACAGGATCAGCGAGCATCACGTCCTGATATGCCGGGTCGGCCATGTGCACCCCTTAGAGTCGGTCGACTGAACTCTAAGTCGATAGACTTAATCCGTCCAGTGTGGGATTCTGGGCGTCATGTCAAAATCCGCGTCTGTGCCGGTGGAGCCGTCGGCGAAGCAGCAGCTGGTGCTCACCGCCGAGCGGTTGTTCGCGCAGCGCGGCTTGGACGGCGTTCCACTGCGCCAGATCGGCGCCGAGGCGGGCATGGCCAACAAGTCGGCGGTCCAATACCACTTCGGGTCCAAAGATGGCTTGATACAAGCGATTCTGTTGCACCGCCTCGAGGAGTTGACTCAGCGACGCCGGCTGCTGGCCGCCCGGGCTCCCGCCGATGATCTACGGGCGATCATCGAGGCGCATCAGCTGCCGCTCATCGAGTTGGCCGAGGACGAGAACTGCTTCTACGTCTCGTTCTTGGAGCAGCTGCTGCGCTACGACTCGTCGGTCAGTCCGCTCGCCAATCTGCCTGAGGAGCATCAGCGCTCGCATCGGGAGTACGTCAAGAGGGTCAGCGACATCACCAAGCACATTCCGCGACCCATCCGGGAGGAGCGGATCCACAGGGTCTCCGCGATGTGTGTGCACGCTTGCGCCGACCGTCATCGATACCGTGCGTTCGGACTGCCGGTTCCGTCGTATGCATTGCACGTCAGCTCTCTGCTCGACGATTTCGTGGCGCTGCTCGTGGCTGCACCTTCGGAGGAGACGCTCGCCGCCTTGAAGGGATCGCGGGCGCGCCGCGTGGCGCTTCGGGCGTTGCCTTAGGCCGCTAGCCTCATTTGCTAGCTCACAAAGGCAGGCAGGCCCGCGCGAAAGCGGACCTGACATGCAGAGTGGCAGGTGCAGGATTCGAACCTGCGTAGGCGTAAGCCGACGGATTTACAGTCCGCTCCCATTGGCCGCTCGGGCAACCTGCCTGGGTGTTGTGCACCTCCGGGCGACCCGGTTTGGTGCGACTAGCAGGGTACAACGAGGATGGGCTGAAGACGAAAACGGCACCTGACCGTCACCCGACCATCAAGGAGGAGCGATCCCATGGCGGATTCATCGTTCGACGTCGTCAGCAAGGTCGACCGCCAGGAAGTCGACAACGCCCTGAACCAGGCCGCCAAGGAGCTGGCCACCCGCTTCGACTTCCGCGGCACCGACACCTCCATCGCCTGGCAGGGCGAGGAGACCATCACGATCACCAGCTCGACCGAGGAACGCGTCAAGGCCGCGATCGACGTGTTCAAGGAAAAGCTGGTGCGCCGCGACATCTCGATGAAGTCCTTCGACGTCGGCGAACCGCAGGCCTCGGGTAAGACCTACAAGGTCAGCGGCACCATCAAGCAGGGCATCGACAGCGAGAACGCCAAAAAGATCACCAAGCTCATCCGCGACGAGGGCCCCAAGGGCGTCAAAGCCCAGATCCAGGGCGACGAAGTGCGGGTCTCATCGAAGAAGCGCGACGATCTGCAGGCCGTCATCGCCATGCTCAAGAAGGCCGACCTCGACGTCGCGCTGCAATTCGTCAACTACCGCTGAGCGACCCAGGCGGCGCGCCGAAACTGCAGCCAGGGTCGTTCGTCGGCCCTCGGCACAGCCATGGAAGCAAAAATGAGGCGGCGGGCGCGCTTCGATCAAACTGATTGAAACTATTTAGCGCGCTCGGCGGTGGCGCATTACCCGTGACCCCGCAGGTCGTGTACAGCCCCCCGTGGCGGATTCGCGCCCACGCGACTTGCACCCGGCCGCACGCCCGCGCCGCGATCTTGATTTCCCTTTACCGTTCCGGCCAACCAGGTCACCGGCTCGAAGGGATGGCGCGATGGCGGCACCGCCGATACTTCGCACCCCACGGGCGTCGCGGGCGCGCAAAGCCGCCATCCCTTCCCGATCGTCGCGCGGCTACCTCTTCGGCCTTCTCGCCGGGCTGAGCCTGCTCGGCGTCGTCGCCCTGTGGACGCTGCTCGTCCACCTGCAGATCTTCTCGCCGTCCCTTCTCCCCTCCCCAGCTGACGTCGTCGCCGCCACCCTCGACATGCACGCCCAAGGCACGCTGATCGAGGATGCCGCCGCAAGCTTCCGCCGCGCGCTCAGCGGGTTCCTGCTGGGCTCGACACTGGCCATCATCACCGGCAGCCTCACCGGCCGCAGCCGCGTCGCCCGCGTACTGCTCGAACCCACCATTCAGGTCATCCGACCGATTCCCGCGATCGCGCTGGTACCGCTGGCCATCCTGTGGTTCGGCATCGGCGAGGAATCGAAACTGTTCCTCACCACCCTCGGCGTGTTCTTCCCCGTCTGGGTGAACACCCACGCCGGCATCTCCTCGACCCGCGACGACTACCTCCGCGTCGCGGCGTGCCTCGGGGCGCCGCGACACCAGGTCTTTACCTCGGTGGTCCTGCCCGCCGCGTTGCCGTTCATCCTCACCGGTCTGCGGCAGGGCATCGCGATGTCGCTGATCCTCATCGTCGCCTCCGAACAGGCCGGCGTGACCGAAGGTCTCGGGTTCCGACTCGACCAAGCGCGCTTGTTCAGCCAGCCGGACCGTCTCTTCGCCTGCCTGATCGCACTCGGCGTCGTCGGCGCACTGGCCGATCAGCTGTTCCACCGCGGTACCCATCGACTTGTCCGCTGGGCCAAGGAACAGTCATGACGGCGGGCGGCATCGGAATCTCCGGTCTCACGGTCGAATACGCGGCCGGCAACCGGGCGCTCGACGATCTCGATCTGACCGTCGACGCGGGCGCGTTCCTCGCGCTGCTGGGGCCGTCGGGGTGCGGCAAGTCGACGCTGCTCAACTGCATGGCGGGGTTTGTCACGCCGACCGAGGGTCAGGTCTCGTTCAACGGTGCCTTGGTGACAGGACCGGGCCGCGAGCGCGGCGTCGTCTTCCAGCGCGACGTGCTGTTTCCGTGGACGTCCGTCGCCGGAAACATCTCGTTCGCGCTGCGTGCGGCGAAAGTGCCGCGCGCGCAACGCCGACAACGAATCGGCACCCTGCTCGACGCCGTCGGGTTGTCCCGCGATGTCGAGAACAAACTGCCCCACGAACTGTCCGGCGGGATGCGCCAGCGCGTCGGCATCGCCCGCGCTCTCGCCAACAGCCCGCAGGTTCTGTTGATGGACGAGCCCTTCGGTGCGCTCGACGCACTGACCCGCTCGCAGATGCAGGACCTCGTGATCGACCTGTGGGAGCGCACCGGAACGACCATCGTCTTCGTCACCCATGACGTCGACGAGGCTCTCCGGATCGCCTCATCCATCGTGGTGATGGGAGCGAACGGCACCCTCGCCGACCATCTCGACAATCCCCTGCCGCGTCCGCGGCCCGCCAGCCGTGTCGCCGAATTCGCCGATTACGCACCGCTTCGCAGGCGTTTGCACGACCTCCTGCGTCCCGACCCCAGCCCCATCGTCTAACCCCGGAGATCACATGAACCTACGACGCTTCACCGCCATCGCCGCCACCGTCCTGGCCGCGATCGGCGCCATCACCGGCTGCAGTAGCGCCGAATCTGCCAAGGCCGCAGACACTTTGACGGTCGGATGGGTGGTGGACCCCTGCTGGTCGCAGGTCCCCGTCGCCGAGAAGCTCGGTTACTTCGCCGATTCCGGAGTGAGCATCAACGTGGTGCCGTTCCCCACCGGCGCCGCGGCACT
The DNA here is from genome assembly GCF_001499835.1 of Mycolicibacterium novocastrense. Lineage (NCBI taxonomy): Bacteria > Bacillati > Actinomycetota > Actinomycetes > Mycobacteriales > Mycobacteriaceae > Mycobacterium > Mycolicibacterium novocastrense. The sequence goes on along the minus strand of NZ_LQIH01000013.1, from coordinate 17,766 downwards.
CGAGGCTCTCGCCGGCGGCGCGGTCGACGTGGCCAACGGGGGTGACGTCCCGACGTCGGCCGCGGCACTGAAGAATCCGAATTTGCGTATCATCGCCGACGGATCACGTTGGGCCGAAGGCCGTTTCGTGGCTCGACGCTCGGCAGGAATCACGTCGATCCCCGACCTTTCGGGCCGCACCATCGCCGTGCCGCTCGGCAGCAGCGCGCATTACTTCGCGACGAAGTTCCTCGACCAGGCCGGTGTCGAGGCGCAATTGGTGCAGACGGGCCCGGCCGAGATACCCACCGCACTCGGCAATGGCAGCGTCGATGCCGTCGCCGTGTTCCAGCCGGCCCTCGCAAAGTCCGTCGCCGAGCTCGGCGACGACGTTGTCGAGCTACAGGGCCCCGAGAAGTACAGCCAGCACAGCCTTTACCTCACCAACGCCGACACGCTCGCCACCCACCAGGCCGCACTCACCGAGTTCCTCGCCGCCGTGAAGAAGGCTGACGCCCCGCTGACGAACGGCGATCCCGCCGCGCTGGCCGCTGTCGCCGAGGCAACCGGTCTCGACGAACAACTCGTCAAAGGTGTCATCGGCGAGTTCCAGTTCAACACCGCCCTCGGTCCCGAGCTGCCTGCCGACCTCGCCGACCGCGCCCGGTGGGCGCAGAGCATCGGCCGCGTTCCGGCCGACGCCCAGATTCCCGACTACGGCGCCATCATTGTGCGTGCCCCGCTCGAGGGTGACGCCCAGTGAGTGACATTCGGTTGATCGGGCTCGGCGGCACGATATCGATGCGCGAGACCGACTCTGGCGCTGTCCCTTTCCGCGGCGCGACAGCTCTGGCCGACAGAGTCGACGGATTCGGCGGGGCCGAGGATCTGGCGCTGGTTGGCGGCTCGGAGGTCGACTTCGAGCTGATGGAACGGCTGGCGACGCGGGTCGGCGCGCTCGTCGCTGAGGGTGTGGGCGGCATAGTCGTGACGACCGGCACCGATTCGATCGAGGAGGTGTCGGCCTGGCTGGCCTACCGCGAGAGCTGGCCGGTTCCGGTGGTCGTCACCGGATCGATGATCGCGGGCGAACGCCCCGACAGCGACGGTGCGGCCAACCTCGCTGACGCGCTGACCGTCGCGTCCTCTGGGGCTGACATCGACCCGGTCGTGGTGTTCTCCGGTCGCATCTTCTCCGCACGGGAGGTCCTCAAGGTGTCCGGCGTGGCACGCGACGCGTTCGACGCGCCCGGACGCGGGCCGATCGGGGTGGTGGGCGGAGGCCATGTCGAATGGTTCCGCACACCGCCGCGGCGAGCGGCACACGGCGCGCCGAACTCGCCGATCGAGCCGGTGCCGCTGGTGCTCGCCGCACTGGGCGACGACGGCGCCGGGCTCAGGTTCGCGGGAGCCGGGCGGCCCGCAGTCGTCGTCGCCGCCAACGGCGCAGGCAACCTGCCACCCGGCCAGGCCAGGGCCGCACAACACCTGATCGAAGACGGAACGCTGGTCGTGATCACGACGCGGGCGCCTGACGCGCGCGTGGCACCGCGGTACGGATATCCGGGCGGGGTCGCCACGTTGGCGGCAACCGGCGCGGTACTCGCGGCCGGGCTGACCCCACACCGAGCCCGCCTCCTCGTCACCCTCGGACTTGCACAGGGGCGTGACCGCGACGGCCTGCGGCAGCTGATCGGCAGCGAAACAGCATGAGCCTCACCGTCACCCCCGTCGACCGGGCCGAACTGGTCGAGCTCACCAGGACTTTGGTGTCCGCGGGCCAACCCTGGTGTGAGAACAGCCTCGACGGGCCCGCGCGGCCGCCGGAGGAGACACGCATCGCCGAACCGGTCGCAGCGCTGCTCACCGAGTGGGGGTTCGACGTCAGGCTGGTCGGCAGACAGACACCCCACCCGACAGAACGTGCTGGCCACCAAGGTATTCGGTCCCGGTCCAACACTGATGCTCAACGACCACCTCGACACCTACCCTTCCGGCCCGCCCAGCCGCTGGACCGTCTGCGCCGATAATCCTTACCGGGCAACGGAATTGAATGGGCGCATCTACGCACGGGGCACGTCGGACACGCGAGCGAACCTCGCGACGCTGCTGACCGCGGCGCGCCGGGTCGTCGCGGACCCGCCGAGGACCGGGACGCTGCTCGTCGCGCTCACCGTCGACGAGGAACGCAACGGCATCGAAGGATCCTGTTATCTCGTCGACGAGTACGGGCTGCGACCCGATGCGTCGATCACCGTCGAACCGACGGCGTGGTCCGACGGTGCGCGGCACGGCATCGCGCTGGCCACGGCGCAGACCGGACACGCGCTGATCGACATCGTCGCGCGCGGGACGTCGAGCCACATCTGGCGACCGGACACCGGCGCCAACCCGGCGCAGTTTCTCGCCGAGGCACTCACCCAGATCCGCCAGAACCCGGTCGGCGACTGGCCGATTTCCGTGGTGGGCCTGTCGGCGGGCGAGGCCGGGATGGCGCAATTCACTCCACTCGAGGCGGTGGCGCGGGTAGCCGCGGTGAACATCGGACCCGGCGTCTCCTCCGGAGAGTTGCTCCTCGCCTTCCAGCAGCGGATCAGCCAACTGGCGCCCGCGGGAATCGAGACCCAGGTGACCTACGTACCGGGGCCGACGTTCGTCGCCGGCACCGCTGAGGTGCCCGCCTCCGAACCGCTCGTCTCCGCGATCGACGACGCCTACCGCGCGGTGACCGGCGAGGCCGTCCGCCGCTACACCAAACCCGCGTTCAACGACACCATCCGGTTCCGCCATGCCGGTATCCCCGCGGTGACTTTCGGGCCCGGCGACGACGGATGGGCGGTTTACGACGAGAGCATCTCCATCGACGCGATGGTCACTGCGACGCAAGTGTTGGAGCGCGCCGTCCGCGGCTTCCTCGCCGGCGACTGACCGCCGCAGTTCGTGAACTGCCCGTGAAGATCAGCCGTCCGACCTACCCTGATCGGCATGGCACCTGCGCAACGTGTACCGAAAGTCGTCGTCCTCGGTGGAGGCTCCTGGGGCACCACCGTGGCGTCCATCTGCGCCCGCCGCGGGCCGACGCTGCAGTGGGTGCGTTCACAGGAGACCGCCGATGACATCAACGACAACCACCGCAACTCGAAGTACCTCGGCAATGAGGTCGAGCTTCCCGAGGGTCTGAAGGCTACGACGGACTTCACCGAAGCGGCATCATGCGCCGACGTCATCGTCATGGGCGTTCCGTCACACGGCTTTCGCGGCGTGCTCACCGAGCTGGCCAAGGAGCTGCGGCCGTGGGTTCCGGTGGTATCGCTGGTCAAGGGCCTCGAGCAGGGCACCAACTTCCGGATGAGCCAGGTCGTCTCCGAGGTGCTGCCCGGGCATCCGGCCGGAATCCTGGCCGGGCCGAACATCGCGCGTGAGGTGGCCGAGGGGTACGCCGCCGCCGCGGTGCTCGCCATGCCCGACCAGCAACTCGCCGCGGATCTGGCACGACTGTTCCGCACCAAGCGGTTTCGCACCTACACCACCGACGACGTGGTGGGCGTGGAGATGGCCGGGGCGTTGAAGAACGTCTATGCGATCGCGGTCGGGATGGGCTATTCGCTGGGGATCGGCGAGAACACCCGCGCGATGGTGATGGCCCGTGCGATCCGCGAGATGTCCAAACTCGGCGAGGCGACCGGCGGGCACCGCGACACATTCGCCGGCCTGGCGGGCATCGGCGACCTCATCGTCACCTGCACCAGCCAGCGCAGCCGCAACCGCCACGTCGGTGAGCAGTTGGGTGCGGGCAAGCCGATCGACGAGATCATCGCGTCGATGAACCAGGTCGCCGAGGGTGTGAAGGCGGCGAGCGTCATCATGGAATTCGCCGACCAGTACGGGATTTCGATGCCGATCGCCCGCGAGGTCGACGCCGTGGTCAACCACGGCTCCTCCGTCGAGGACGCCTACCGCGGCCTGATGGTCGAGAAGCCCGGGCACGAGGTGCACGGCGCCGGGTTCTAGCTCAGTTGAAAAACGGGTTCGTGCCCTCGGGCCGCTCCAGCAGCGGGTCCCTGCCGCCGTTGATGATGTGGCTGCCCGCGGGGCTCAACACGAAGCCGGACTGGTTTCGGCTGTCCGAGCACGTCGTCACGCCGCCGTCGCTGCCGCAGCTGACGGTCTGGAAGCTGATTCGCGAACCGGCCGGCAGCGGCTTGGCGTCGCCGACGACGGCGAACACATCGGCCGTCGTCGCCGAGAACTGCGGCACACCCGGGCCGCCGCTGACGAAGTTGGCGCCGTTCGGTGCCGCGGGGATCGCACCGCTGCAGCCGTAGCCGCCGTTGCGCTGCAGCACGCACGTCAATCCGTCGGGGGTCTTGAACGCATACCAGTGGCCGTCCATCTTCGCGAACTCCGACAGCTTCACCGGCGCGAGCGCGTTGACGTTCGGCGCCGGTGGCGCCGGCGGCTCGGACGGTTGAGCGGCGGCGATACCGTGCGCGCCGATCAGGGCCGCCCCCGCGGACCCGACGACGCCGATCAAAACCCTGTTCAGCACGGTCCACACCCTAAGGGGTAGCGGGAATACTCGCAGCACACGAATCACATCGCCGCAGGTCGACAGGGTGTTACCCGCATCGGCCAGAGGGGTGGACCCCCCACCTGCGGGATGGCGCGAACCGCGAGTTCGGCCGACGCTGTAACCACAGCGAAAGCTCACGGAGGAACCGCCATGACAACCGAGCACACCGTGCTGGTGATCGGCAGCGGTCCGGCCGGATTGTCCTGCGCCGCCGAATTGCTCGCGCGGGGAGTGGACGTGACCGTCGTCGAGCGTGGCGGGCAGATCGGCGCCGCCTGGTCAGGTCGCTACGACGCCCTGCGTTTCAACACATGCCGCCGCAATTCGGCTCTGCCCGGCGCCCCGTTCCCGCGTCGCTTCGGTCAGTTTCCGACCCGCGACCAGTACGTCGACTATCTGCTGACCTACGCCGGCCGCCACCATGTTGCCGTCGAACTCGGTGTCGACGTGCAGCGACTCGACCCGCTCCCCGAGGGAGGTTGGAAGGTTGCCACCAACGGCGGTCCACGCAGGACACGCCATGTCGTGGTCGCAACGGGCATCTTCAATCAGCCTGCTCTCCCCGACTGGGCAGCCGACAACGGCTTCGTCGGGCGGGTCGTGCACACCGCGGAGTACCGCAACGCCGACCGGTTCGCCGGTCAGCGTGTGTTGGTCGCCGGCGCGGGTTCCAGCGGGCTCGAGATCGCCCACGACTTGAGCCGCTCGGGTTGCCCAGAGGTACTGCTGGCGGTGCGCACTCCGCCGAACATTCTTCTGCGGCAAGTCGGTCGGCTGCCCTTCGACCTGCCGATGCCGCTCTTTCTCCGGCTTCCCGCCGGTCTCGTCGACAAGATTCTGCTTGCCGTGCAGCGCGGAATGATCGGCGATCTGAGCGATTACGGGTTCGGCAAGCCGCCGGAGGGGCCGATCGCTGGACTCAAGCGCCGCGGCGCGGGCACTGCAATCGTCGATCGTCAAGTGATCGATGCGATCCGCGATCGCTCGCTTCGCGTGGTAGCGGCCGTCGACCGACTCCAACCCGACGGAGCGGTCCTTGCGGACGGCACCTCTGTTCAGGTCGATGCCATCATCGCGGCCACCGGGTACCGAACCGGACTGGATGCCATGGTCTCCCATCTCGATGTCCTCGACCAGCGGGGCATGCCCCGCGACGGACGCGGCACCGAGGTACTGCCAGGTCTTCGCTTCGTCGGCTACGTGTACCGGCCGGGGCTGACGAGATTCGTTGGAACGTTGGCTAGACGGGTAGCCGACGACATTGCCGTGCAGCTGGCGGCTCCAAAGTTGCGCGAGTCACTGCCGAAGGACGAGGTCTTGCGAGAGTAGTGCCGCAAGCTCCGGACGGCTGTTCACACCTAGCTTGGCGAAGATCGCCTTGATGTGACCGCGCAACGTCTCGGCGGTGATCCACAGCCGGCCGGCGATCTCCCGGGTGGACATGCCGGTCAACAGCAGCTGGGTGACCTCCTTCTCGCGACGGGTCAGCTGGCTCAGGTGAACCAGCAGCGGGGCAATGTCCGAACGGCGCGCCTGCTCCAAAACCACTGCGGTGCAGCCTGTTTCCGCCCCCTCCCGCTCCAGACGGACTGCCCGCACCACGAGCCAGTCACCGGAGCGGCCCCTGGTGCGGGCCATCGCCGGCTCGCCGACTCCGGTTTCGGCGAGAACGCGCGCCCGGTGAGCGACCTCGTGCAGCACGATGGTGCTCTCCAGACGTTCGACCTCGACGGGCCCCAGCCACTCGCTGACCTGCGGTGTCATCGACTCGATGCTGCCGTCGTCGGCGAGTATCAGCAGCGCGGGCGCCGTGGGAACGGACGGCACGGGCCTACCGTCGAGCTGGAGGGACGCCCGGATGCCGTTGGCCACGTGCGGGCAGAGCCTCGCCATCGTGGCGACCTCGACCTCGGTGAAGAACGGGTCCTCGGCACGCCGGGTGAGGCAGAAGTGCCCCCAGGTGGCCGACCCGGAACTGAAGACGCCCCGCATCTCGTCGCCGTATCCGTTGGGTTGGTAGATCTTCGACCAACGCGTGCTGCGGCTCAGATCACCGCCGGTCTCGATGCCGAGCGAAGCCGCCGGGACCTCCCGCCGTGCGAGGTCGACGAACTTGTTCACGTCGTCGGTGGTCAACTCGCATTCGATGAGTGCGAGATTCTGCTGACGTGTGACGTTCTCGGCATGCACCCCGGTGATGAGCAAAGTGTCGGGGTCGGTGAGCAGCCAGCCCGCGGCGGCGTAGGAGATCTTTGCCCGGACGACGGTAGCGACCGCAGACAGTAGTTCGAGCGGATCTTGAGCCCGCGCACAGATGCGCGCGACCCGCTGCTCCAACCGAGCAGGCCAGGCGAACGACATCGCTGACGACATGACCGACCCACCGCCCTTCCGTTGGGGTTCGCCGTCCGTCGGGCTGGTCCGTACTGTCGGTTCTACTCCCCTTTTACGCGCTCAGACAAGGACTCTGTGGGCCGCTCACACACCACATGCCCACGGAGTGGCAAATACGCACAGCGAAGGAGGATCTCGATGTGCGCGCTTTTGAACCTGGTTCACCGAGTCTCGGACGTGTTGGTGGGCGCAGGCACCAAGGCTCTGCGGTCACGTCGGCTGATGCGTGCCCCGATCGGGCTGTATCGGGTACGCCTCGGGTTCATCTTCGGCTCGCGGATCCTGTTGTTGGAACACATCGGCCGGAAGTCGGGGCAGACCCGGCAAGTGGTGCTCGAGGTGCTCGATCGGACTGACCCGGAGGCTTACATCGTCGCCTCCGGCTTCGGCACCCGCGCGCAGTGGTACAAGAACGTCCAGGCCGATCCCAGGGTGAAGGTGTCCGTCGGTACCCGGTTGTCGAGGCCCGCGATCGCGCGTCCGCTCAGCACCGACGAAGCGGATGCTGCGCTGCGCCGTTACGTCGACCGGCACCGCCGGGCGTGGGAGACGATGAAGCCGGTCCTCGAATCGACCCTGGGCGCACCGATCACCACCGAGAACACCGCCCTGCCGATGGTCGAACTGCGGCTGACAGACCACTGACCGGTGAGGTGTCAGTAGTAGCCAGGGCCTCGACCGGCCATCGACTCCAGGCGGGCGATGCGGTCCCCGATCGGCGGGTGCGTCGAGAACAGCTTGCCGATCTTCTCGCCCGCGCGGAACGGGTTGGCGATCATCAGGTGCGCCTGATCGGCCAGCTTGGGGTCGGGCGGCAGCGGTGCCTGCTCGACGCCGGCGCTGATCTTGCGCAGCGCGCTGGCCAACGCCAGCGGATCGCCCGTCAGCTCCGCGCCGGACTGGTCGGCCTGGTACTCCCGCGACCGCGACACAGCCAGCCGTATCACCGTCGCCGCGATGGGGCCGAGCAGCGAAACCAACAGGATCGCAAAGGGATTGGCGCCCTCGCGGTTACCGCCGAAGATCGTCGCAAAGTAGGCGATGTTGGCGAGCGCGGTGATGACCGCGGCCATCGCGCCGGCGACGCTCGAGATCAGGATGTCGCGGTTGTAGACGTGTGAGAGTTCGTGCCCGAGCACCGCCCGCAGTTCACGTTCGTTGAGGATCTGCAAGATGCCGGTCGTACAGCACACCGCGGCGTTGCGCGGATTGCGGCCGGTGGCGAACGCGTTCGGCGCGTCGGTGTCGCTGATGTACAGCCGCGGCATCGGCTGGCGGGCCGTGGTGGCCAGCTCGCGCACGATCCGGTACATCACCGGGGCCTGCATTTCGGTGACGGGCTGCGCGTGCATCGCCCGCAGCGCGATCTTGTCGCTGTTGAAATACATGTAGGCGTTCATGCCGACGGCGAACAGCACCGCCAGGCCGATGAGCGCCGTATTGCGGAACAGCGCGGCGATGAACACGATCAGCGCCGAGAACCCCACCAGCAGAGCGAACGTCTTGGCGGTGTTCGCGTGCGGATGCCAGGTCATCGCTTCCTCCTTCGGAAAGAAAGACTTCGCTGAGTCAACGCTTAGGCGGGCTCCGCAAGTTCCGGTGCTCAGCCGTGCCGGTTGACCGTGTAATCCACCAGGGTCGCCAGGGCCTGACGGCCCGGCCCCTCGGGCAGCTGGGAGAGCTCCTCGCGGGCCTGCACCGCGTACTGCGCGACGGTCTGCTTGGCCCTGGTCATACCCGGTGACCCGCGCAACAGCCGCAGGGCCTCGGCCACGTCGTCGTCGTTTTCCACCGGTCCGGCCAGTAGCTCGCGCAACCGGTCGGCGGCGGGACCGTCGTCACGCAGCGCGTACAGCACCGGCAGGGTGTGCACACCTTCGCGCAGGTCGGTGCCCGGCACCTTGCCGGACTCGTCCGGATCGCTGTCGATGTCGATGATGTCGTCGGAGATCTGGAAAGCCGTGCCGACGATGCCGCCCAGCCGGCTCAACCGCTCGATCTGCTCTTCGTCGGCACCCGAGAATGTCGCCCCGAACCGGCCGGACGCCGCAATCAGGCATGCGGTCTTCTCGTAGACGACCTTCAGGTAGTGCTCGACGGAATCGACGTGTTCGGCCGCGCCGCGGGTTTCCCGCATCTGGCCGGTAACCAGCTGGGCAAAGGTGTCGGCGATGATGCGAACGGCGTCGGGTCCGAGCCTGCTGACCAGACGCGAGGCAGTCGCGAACAGGTAGTCGCCTGCCAGGATCGCGATGTTGTTGCCCCAGCGCGCGTTGGCGCTGTCCGCACCGCGACGGACTTGCGCCTCGTCCATCACGTCGTCGTGGTACAGCGTCGCGAGGTGCACCAGTTCGATGACCGCGCCCGCGACGGTGACCTGCCAGGCATCCGGGTCCGGACCCAGCCGGGCGGAGAGCACCGTGAACAGTGGGCGGAACCGCTTCCCGCCGGCCTGGAACAGGTGTTGTACCGCTTCGGCCATCAACTCGTCGGCTTTGCCGAGCTCAGTGGCCATCAGGTCTTCGATGCGGGCGACCCCGTCGCGCACTTCCTGCGCGAATTCGGGATCTCCGAAGTCCACCCCGGCTACCACCGTCGCTGGCGTCCTCACCCTGCCAACATACTGGGAACCATGGACAACCGAGCGGACGTGGTCGTCGTCGGGGCCGGCCCCGCGGGTTCGGCCGCCGCCGCGTGGGCGGCGCGCAACGGCCGCGACGTCCTCGTCATCGACAAGGTGCAGTTCCCCCGCGACAAGGCCTGCGGCGACGGGCTGACTCCGCGCGCCGTGCTGGAGATGCGCCGCCTCGGCCTCGGGCCGTGGCTGGACGGTCGGGTGCGGCATCGTGGCCTGCGGATGTCCGGCTTCGGGGCGGACGTCGAGATCGAGTGGCCGGGACGGTCGTTTCCGTCGACCTCGAGCGCGGTTCCGCGCACCGAACTCGACGACCGCATCCGCATGGTCGCCGTCGACGACGGCGCGAAGATGATGCTCGGCGCGAAAGCCGTCGACGTGCGCCATGACGCCTCCGGGCGCGTGGCGGCGGTGACACTCGATTCGGGCGCCGAGATCGGTTGCGGCGAGCTGATCGTCGCCGACGGAGCCCGCTCGACGCTGGGCCGCGTGCTGGGCCGCGAATGGCATCAGGAGACGGTGTACGGCGTGGCGATCCGCGGCTACATCGGCACGCCGCGCGCAAGCGAACCGTGGATCACCTCGCACCTGGAGCTGCGCTCGCCGGAAGGTGCGGTGCTGCCCGGATACGGCTGGATCTTCCCTCTGGGCAACGGCGAGGTGAACATCGGCGTCGGGGCGCTCGCGACGGCCAAGCGCCCGGCCGACGCCGCGCTGCGGCCACTGATGTCCTATTACACCGGGCTACGTCGTGAGGAGTGGGGCTTCGTCGGCGAACCGCGCGCCGGCCTGTCGGCGCTGCTGCCGATGGGCGGGGCGGTGTCGGGTGTGGCCGGGCAGAACTGGATGTTGATCGGCGACGCTGCGGCCTGCGTGAACCCGCTCAACGGCGAAGGTATCGACTACGGTCTCGAAACCGGCCGGCTGGCCGCCGAACTGCTGGGCACCGGTGATCTGTCGCAGGCGTGGCCCGCGGTGCTGTCGGCGCACTATGCGCGCGGGTTCTCGGTGGCCCGGCGGCTCGCGCTGCTGCTGACGTTCCCGCGGTTCCTGCCGGCAACCGGGCCGCTCGCGATGCGGTCGGCGACGCTGATGAACATCGCGGTGCGGGTGATGGGCAACTTCGTCACCGATGAGGACGAGGACTGGACCGCCCGGGTCTGGCGCGGCGCAGGTCGCCTGTCGCGGCGAATCGACGAACGGGCGCCGTTCAGCTAGTCGCGCCGGCGCCGCTCGAGGAGCTTCACCGCGATGCGGGTGTCTGCGGGTTCCCGATTCGTTTGCGTAGAAGCCGTGAGCCCCAACGCAATCAGAACGTCTGCGGCCGTAATGAACAATCCGATCCAGTACGCCCACCGCATGGTGGGGTCCGGTTGGGACGCGAAGTACAGGATCAGGAATATCGGGCCGACGATGCCGAAGACGAACATCATGGCTTGAAACATCAGATAGCGCTTGAACGTCTCCATGTCACAGGCAGAATATCGCGGATGACCGCCGTGTACCGGGCCCCGATGCGGTCTCGCCGCGACGACATCGACCCCCAGAAATCGCTCGACCGGGCATTGGCTCTGGGCCTCGTCGGTTTCGGCGACGCGGGTTTCGGCGAGCGGCTGGCTCGCCGCGTGGACCGATTCGCCGATGCCGAAGACGGGTCCTTCGTATGGACCCGCGATGCCGACGGGCTTTTCTGGTTGGGCCGCATCGATGGTCCGTACCGCCGGGACGACGCCGAGGAGGCCGCCGCAGTCGACCTGGTGCATGTGCGGCCGTGCCGCTGGCTGCGCGAGCCCATCCTCGAACCCGACGTCCCCGCAGCGGTTCTCGCGACCTACGCCCGCGGCGGACGCAACTTTCAGCAAACCCACGACCCCGACGTCGGCCCGCAGACGGAACGCATTTGGGACGCCCGCAATGATCGAGACTCATAACCGGGCTAACTGTAAGACCAGCTAGACGACCTGTTTTCGGCGACGTGCAGGGATTATCCTGGTGCACAGCGGCGTTCATGTAGGCATCGGCGGAAGGAACCACGATGCTCGGTCTGAGAGTTCGATCGGCTGTTGCCGCGATCGCGGTCGCCGCTGCCGCACTGTCCTCAGCTTCGATTGCGGCCGCGCTGCCCCAGGGACCATGTCAGGACGTGCCTTTCGTCGGCGTGTGCACGCCGTACCGGGGTGCGACCGGTAAGCCGTCCTCGAATGCCAAGTCCGAACCGCCCCTGCCGGCCGTCAACAGCGCCGCACCGACTGGCGGTGGCCAGCAGGCAGCCATCGATATCGACGACTAACTAGCCGAGCGATTTCGCGAACCCGCTGACGTCGCGGATGGATGCGTCGAACACCTCGGGCATATAAGCCCCGCACAGCAGGTCACCGCCATGACAGGTGCCCGCGACCACCCGGCCCACCGCGGGAACACCCGCGCGCAGCAGGCGCCGGTAGTAGGCGAGACCCTCGTCGCGCAGCGGGTCCAATTCGTTGACCGAAATAACATGCGGCGGAAGGCCGTTGAGTTCCTCGTCCGTTGCCACCGCCGCCCAGCAGGTGGCGTCGCCGGCATGGGAGCCGTCGGGGTTGTAGATCGAACCCAACAGCGCAAGTTGGTGGCGGCTGACGAAATACTCGTCGTTCTCGGCCAGCGAGGGCAGGTCATCGCACTCTTCGAGCCAGCGGTTGGAGATGTAAGGGCACTGCGCGTAGCACCCGGCGATCTCGTGTAGCCAGCCCTCTCGTTTGGCCTTGTGCGCGACGGTCAGCGTGAGGTTTCCGCCGCCGGACTCCCCCGACACGATCAGATGGCTGACACCGAGCTCGGTGCGATTGGCCGCCACCCAGCGCACCGCGGCGGCACAGTCGTTGAGACCGGCAGGGAACGGGTGCGGGCCGAGTTTGCCGCCGGAGTTGCGGAATTCGACGCCGACCACGACGAGCCCTGTGGCGGCGAGGCATTCACGGATCTTGATGTAGCCGATGTCGGCGCCGCTGCCGATCGCCATGCCGCCGCCGTGCAGATGAACGACGGCGGGTATCAGGCCGCCGTCGTCGTCGGGGCGGCTGATGTAGAGCGTGATGTCGTTGCCGTCGGGGCCGGGAATGGTTGTCGTCGATGTGGTCACCCCGGATACCTCGGGCAGGCCCTTGGCCAACGCTTCAAGGATCGCGCCCATCCCCTCCTCGCTCACGGTCGCGAAGGCAATGCGGTCCTCGAGCGGTGCGTCCACGCTCAGCGGTGCGGCGGGCAGTCGGCCGTCGAGACCGAACTGCGCGAAGGCCTTGACCATTCGGGGATCGGAGCGGGGATCGGTGGCGAGGGTGGAGTCCGGGTCGACCAGGCGTCCGTGCATCCCCAGACCGTAGCGCGCGATCGAGGTGACCGACCCCGGTTTCCCGCTACCGCCGGGTCGGCCACCTCGTGTCGACGATATCCAGCAGGTGCGGAAGTCCCGCGCGGTAACGAGCCCGGTCGGCGTTCTTGAACGGCACCCACCACGGCGCCTGGAACAACTCGACGATCTTCACCATGTCGCCGTTGTAACCCGACGCCTGCAGTACGCCGTTGGCGGCGTAGCGGCCGCCCTCGTTGGCGCCCTCCATGGTCGTGACGTTCTGGTCGGTCTTGATCCATTCGCCGGCCAGAAACAGGTTGTCGATACCGGTGACCGCGGTGGGGCGACGGTTCCAGGAGCCGGGGTCCTGGATGAACAGCGGTTCGTCATTGCGCACATCCGGTGTGCCGGAGTCGATGATCGCGGGGTCGAGGAACCAGGAGTGCAGCATGGTGTCGTCGACGACCCTGTCGGTGTCGTTGAGGTGCGCCTTGATCTGGGCCCAGGCCTCCCTGGCGATCTCTTGCGGCGTACAGTCCCTCGCGCTTCGACGATTGAAGTTGCCTGGTGTGGTCCAGTCCGAGATGATCGCGGACAGACAGTCTTTGACGCTGCCGTCGCCGTAGTTCGTGAGGCTCTTCTTCCAGAACTGCTCCTCGCTGATCGAGGTGATGGCCCAACCGGAGTCGACGTAGTTGACGTGGCCCTTGGTGACGTCGACGCGTTCTTTGAGGTAGAACATCAGACCGTTCATCCACTCCGTGCGCAGCAGGGCGATGTTGGCCAGCTGCGGGTCGGCCTCGAGCACATCCGGCGTGAGCACCGCGGCGAGCTTTTCACACGGTATCGCCGAGACGTACCAGTCCGCGGTGACCTGCCGTGGCATCCCGCCGGTGCTCACGACGGTCGCGGACTCGATGTGCCTACCGTTGGGGGTGAGACGGGCCAGTGCCTCACCGACGCGGAACGTCACACCCTGCGCACGCAGGTGGTCGACCCACGGGTCGAGCCACTGCGAGCTGGTCGGGCCGTTGAGTACGCGGTCGAATCCCTTGTTGTCGGAGTCATTTCCGAGGAGCAGGATCGACCAGACGGAGGCTTCGCCGACGAGTCCGATCGAATGTGCGCTCGCATCTTTGGATTTCGATGCGGCAAGGTTGCGGATGATGCCGTCGGCGAGGTATCGGTTGTACTCCGGCGACTTCCTGTTCGCGCCGATGTAGTCCTCCCACGTCATGTTCTCCCATTGCCCGAGTTTGCGTTCGGTGCTGCTGGTGACGTAGACGGCGAGCTTCTGCGCCGCGTAGATCGCTTCCCACGGCGGCAACTGGAACAGCGTCTCGAACACCGTCGCGACGGAGTCGATGAACGCCTTCGGGGTGATCGGATTCGGGATCATCGGCAGCGGGAACGGGAGCGGGATCGTCAGGTCGTGGCGTCCGAGCCCGGAGTGCAGATACGACGTCGCGCGGGTCAGGTTGTCCCAGGTGCCGTTTCGGTTGCCGGGGAACGGAACTCGCCGCATCGTGTCGGTGACGTTGCGGTAGAAGCCGGGGAAGAATCGGAAGCCGTGTTCGGCGGGCAGCGGTGTCGAACCGGAGTTGGGTACGGGGATCGATCTGGCCTTGCCACCGAGCGCCTTGCGCTCGTACACGGTCACGGCGTAGCCGCGCTCGACGAGTTCGTGAGCGGCGGTGAGCCCTGCGATGCCCGCTCCGAACACCGCGACCGACTTGCCCGGCGCTGCGCGGGCCGTCGGCGGCATCGCCATCAGGGCGGCCGCGGTGGCCGTTCCCATCACGAACGACCGGCGCGACAACCGTCGCGATCCGACCCCACCCGACATCCCGCCACCGCCTTGTTCGCGGACCCCCGTCGTCGCAATAAGTTAACGGTGATTCTCGTCACAACGGCGCGCGACACGCCGGGGTTGCAGTGGTTTCGTGCTGCTGATGTTGCCGTCAGCGCAGGGGTTTGGTGGCGGCGTGCAGCGCCACGATTCCCCCGGTGAGGTTTCGCCAGCGCACCGAGGACCAACCGGCGCCGGCGATATGGTGGGCCAGTTGCGTCTGGTCGGGCCATGCGCGGATCGACTCGGCGAGGTAGACGTAGGCCTCCGGGTTGGAGGACACGGCTCGGGCGATTCTCGGAAGCGCCTGCATGAGGTACTCCTTGTACGCCGTGGCGAACAACCGGTTCGTCGGCGTGGAGAATTCGCAGACCACCAGCCGTCCTCCGGGGCGGGTGACGCGGGCCATCTCACGCAGACCCGCCGCGTGGTCCACGACGTTGCGCAGACCGAAGCTGATCGTCACCGCGTCGAACACGCCGTCGTCGAACGGCAGTCGCGTGGCGTCACCGGCCACCTTGGGCACATCCCGGGAAGCGCCGGCGGCCAGCATGCCGACCGAGAAGTCCGCGGCCACGCACCACGCCCCCGAGGTCGCCAGTTCGACGGTCGACACGGCCGTGCCCGCCGCGAGATCGAGCACCTTGTCCTGCGGGCCGATGCGCAATGCCGCCCGCGTCGCCCGCCGCCAGAAGCGGTCCTGACCCAGCGACATCACGGTGTTGGTCAGGTCGTAGCGCCGGGCCACCGCGTCGAACATCGACGCCACATCGCGTGGGTTCTTCTCCAGCGTCGCGCGGCCCATGAGTTTCACCGTAGCTGTGAAGATGCTCGAAGCGGGAATGTGGAGGACGTGCACAGGGGATATAGGGAGCATGAGCGAAAAGGTTTGGTTCATCACCGGTACGTCGCGGGGCTTTGGACGCGAGTGGACGATCGCGGCGCTCGAGCGCGGTGACAAGGTCGCGGCGACGGCGCGCGACGTGTCCTCACTGGACGATCTCGTCAGAGATACGGCGATGCGTTGCTGCCCCTGGCGTTGGACGTCACCGATCGTGAGGCGGACTTCGCGGCGGTCAAGCAGGCCCACGACCACTTCGGGCGGCTGGACATCGTCGTCAACAACGCCGGCTACGGGCATTTCGGCTTCATCGAGGAGGTGACCGAACAGGAGGCGCGCGACCAGATCGAGACGAACGTGTTCGGCGCGCTGTGGGTCACTCAGGCCGCGCTGCCGTACCTGCGCGCGCAGGGCAGCGGGCACATCATCCAGGTGTCGTCGATCGGCGGAATCACCGCGTTCCAGAACGTCGGTATCTACCACGCATCGAAGTGGGCCCTGGAGGGGTTGTCGCAGTCGCTGGCGCAGGAGGTGGCTCCGTTCGGGGTGCACGTCACGCTGATCGAACCGGGTGGTTTCTCGACCGACTGGGCCGGCTCGTCGTCTCGGCGCTCGAAGCCGCTGCCGGATTACCGAGAGGTGCACGAAGAGGCCGACCGGATCCGCAGTCAGCGTGTGGCCAAGCCCGGCGATCCGCAGGCGTCGGCGCGGGCGCTGCTCAAGGTCGTCGATGCCGAAACTCCTCCGCTACGAGTGTTTTTCGGTGATCTACCGCTGCAGTTGGCCAAGGCCGACTACGAGAATCGGCTCAAGACCTGGGAGGAATGGCAGCCGGTCGCCGTCGAGGCGCAGGGCTGACGTCGTCCTGTCAGGGGCTCGAGCCCTGCGGCCCTCAGGCCGCCCAATCTCCTGGTGGCGCCGGCCCACCGGGTTCACCGGCACCGTCGACGGGCGTCGCGGCGCTCGATTGGGTCTCGCCGGGCTGGCCGTCGTCAGCAGGTTCGGGCGGTGCAGCGGTGTCGTCTATCCGGCCGCCGTCATCGGGTTCGGACGACGCAGCGGTGTCGTCTATCCGGCCACCGTCATTGGGTTCAGGCGACGTAGCGGTGTCGTCTGTCCGGCTGTCGTCATCGGGTTCGGGTGACGCAGCGTTGTCGTTGTCGACTTCTCGGCTGTCGTCAGCAGCATCGGGTGACGCGGCGGTGTCGTTGTCGACTATCCGGCCGCCATCGTCGGGTTCGGGCGACGCAGCGTTGTCGTCGTCGACTGTCTGGCTGTGGGTTTCGTGTTCTTCGGGTGGGCGCAGGAGCCGTTCGGGTCGGTGGTAGTAGTTCAGCCGTGCCTGGCCGGTGTCGAGTCCGGGTGGTGGCAGCCATTCGACCTCGCAGCGCTCGTTCATTCGGGTGGTCCAGCCGCCGTCTTCGTCGACGCTGCGGTTGTCGGTTCCGCAGGCCAGTCCGAGTTCGTCGACGTTGGTGTTACCGCCTTTGGACCAGTCGGCCGACACGTGATGCACTTGGCAGCCGTAGGCGCCCACAGTGCAGCACGGTTTGGTGCAGCCGCCATCGCGCGCGATGAGCATGATCCGCTGCGCCGGGGTGGCGATGCGCTTGGCGCGGAACAGATCCAGGGCTGATCCGGTCGCGTCGTCGAAGACCGCCAGGTAGTGGTTGGCGTGGCCGGCCAGCCGGATCACATCGGCGATCGGCATGAGTGTGCCGCCGCCGGTGGTGCCGACCCCGGCCCGTGATTCCAATTCCCTCAGGGTGGTGCGAATGATGAGCGACACCGGCAGCCCGTTGAGCTGACCGAGCTCACCGCTCATCAAGGCGATGCGCCCGACGGCGATCATCGCGTCGTGTTGGCGCTGGGCCAGGCTGCGGTGGTCGTTGTCGATCTGGGCCTGTGTCGGGGTCCCCGATGTGCAGGGTTGGGGATCGTCGGGATTGCACATCCCTGGTGCGGCGTACTTGGCGAAAATCACTTCCCACACCGCCCACGCTTCGGGTGTCAGCGTCCCAGAAATCCCGATCATCGCGTCGGAGCGTTGTTTTGCCTTGGTGAGCCCGCGTTTGCGGGCGCGCTCGGTGTCATCGGGCTCGGGCCCGTCCTGATCGAGCAAGAACAGCGTCAGATCGGCGCTGTCCTTGAGTTCCTTGGGGCCGAC